>PXEC01000013.1 GCA_003566255.1 Candidatus Peregrinibacteria bacterium
ATCTCGCTACATAAAGGCACATCAAAAACGCGAACTCCTCGCCCGCCACAACAACACCTGCGCTTATCCGAACTGCAAAAATCCGCATGACGTCATCCATCATCGCACCCATTTCTCCTTCGCCCGCAACCACAAAAACATCATCCCCCTCTGCAAAACCCACCACGAGTTCGCGCATAATGGGCTGATCGCGCATGAGTTGAAGCCGCCGGCGGAGTGGAGGTTAAATTTGAGAGGAAGTGGCAATTTCGCGGACGCGGTTCGCGCGGGGAAGAAAACGCCAAGGCGGGGCGGTTGAATCTGGGGCCAAGATGCCGGCACAGTTGATGGAAGGAATTCGTGCGGAGAAAAAACACCAAGGCGGGGCGGCTGATCAAAAAGGAATGACCCTATTTAAAACAAACTCCCTTGCCAATCGGTTTCAAATCGGCAAAAATGAAAAGCGGTCAGCAAGAAAAACAACACTCCCCGCCAAAACAAAAAAATCACCTAACCCATTCACCATGAGCGCGATTCAAAAACAGGACACCGAAATTTTTGATTACATCGAGCGTGAAAAAAAACGACAAACTGAAGGGATAGAACTTATCCCCTCGGAAAATTACACATCGGAGGCGGTCATGGAGGCATGCGGATCAATCCTCACAAACAAATACTCCGAAGGATATCCGGGAAAACGATACTACGGAGGACAAGAAAACATAGACGCGATAGAAAACATCGCCATTGAAAGAGCAAAAGAACTTTTTGGTGCCGAACACGCAAATGTTCAACCATATTCCGGCTCTCCCGCCAATACGGCAATTTATTTCGCGTTGCTTGAATTCGGAGACACGGTGATGGGATTGAAACTTGATCACGGAGGGCACATAACACACGGCTTACCGATAGCGTTTTCAGGAAGAGCCTACAACTTCGTTCAATACGGCGTAAACACGGAAACAGGCCTCCTGGAAATGGAAGAAATACGAAAATTGGCACACGAACACAAACCCAAGATGATAGTAGCCGGATTCACCGCATATCCTCGAGACATAAAATGGAAAGCCTTTAAAGAAATAGCGAATGAAGTCGGAGCGATAACAATGGCGGACATTTCTCACACCGCGGGGCTGATAGCGGGAGGAGAACTTGAAAACCCGACTCCACACTTCGACGTTATAATGACAACAACCCACAAAACATTAAGAGGCCCCAGAGGAGCGATGATTATGTGCAAAGAAAAGTTTGCAAAAAAAATAGACAGAGCCGTTTTCCCGGGACTTCAGGGAGGCCCCCACGAACACGCCATTGCGGGAAAAGCTGTCGCTTTCAAGGAAGCACTTCAGCCTTCTTTCAAAGAATACGCAAAACAAGTCATAAAAAACGCAAAACATCTCGCGGAAGAACTGAAAAAACGCGGATTCAAACTGGTTTCTGACGGCACGGACACACACTTGATGCTGGTTGATCTCTCAAACAAGGACGTTCCCGGAAAAGCCGCTCAGGAAGCATTGGACACGGTTGGGATAACTTTGAATAAAAACACAATTCCCGGAGACACACGCTCCCCCATGGATCCCTCCGGTATAAGACTGGGAACTCCCGCCGTAACGACGCGTGGAATGAAAGAAGCCGAAATGGACCGAATCGCGGACTGGATGGACAGAGTCATTTCAAACATGGAAGACACCGCCCTTCACGCGAAAATCAAAGAAGAAGTCAAAGAAATGTGTCTCAACTTCCCCGTTCCCGGAATAAAATAATTGTACCCGGTACAATTTACAGCGCTTTCTGTAGGGAAAAATAATTAGACTCGCTTGATGACCATGATGGTTATGTCATCCATTTGTTCGTATCCCCCACAGAATTCTTTCACGTCTTTCAAAATAGCGTTCTTCAGATCCTCGGCGCTTCCGCCGGCAAACTTGGCAACGACTTCCTGAAATCGCTCCATCCCGTATGTCTCATCTTTACTCTTCCACGCTTCCGGAATCCCATCACTATAAAGAACAATTTGATCTCCAACCTGGAAATCTACATCAATGACTTTTGTTATCATCGATATATCATCGATCATTCCCAACGCCATACCACCGGAAGGCGTCAAATCAGCTTTGCCCGTGGCGGCTTTGTAATGGATCATCTGTTCATGCCCGGCACTTGCATAAGACAATTTCTGATCTTTAGCGTCCCAGGAGACCAAACAAAGAGTCATAAACATCGTAGCCATCGTTTTAGCCTTCAAAACTCTGTTAACCTCAACCAAAATTTCCTTCAGACTTCCTTGAGAAGAATAGCCGTACATAAGAGAGTTCGCTATCGAACTGACAATCCCCGCCGGTATCCCGTGGCCGGTGACATCCCCCAAATACATCATCAACTTATCGGGCCCCATCGGCAGGAAGTCATAAATATCCCCTCCTATCTCCCCCGCCGGAGTAATACTGGCGGCAAGTTCAATCCCTTGAATAACGGGAATTTCTTCAGGAATCAACTGTTCCTGGATTTTGGTGGCCAACTGTAATTCGGTTGTTTTCCTTTCCTGATACAACTTCGCTTTCAGACCCGCCTCCAAATCAACCGCCATCTCATTAAACGCACTTCCAAGAAAACTAAGCTCGTCGTTCGTTTTAATTTCGACTCGGGTTTTGAAATCCCCTTTGGCTATACGTTTTGCGCCGTCAACAAGCTCACAAACAGGTTTAGTAACACGTTTCGACATGAACATCGACATGATGATTCCAAGCATGATACCGAAAAGAGCCAAATAAATTATCCTGATTTGCATCCGCGCGATGCGTTCCTCAAGATTGGTGTAATCAACTCCGTAAAAAATCGAATATTTCTCCGTGGCGGGAATAACAAAATAAGCTATTAGCGCGTCGTCCTCGGGAGGCGTAACCCGGATCTCGTTTTCATCCACAAAATAAATTTCCCCATCAGGTGTAGTCTTAAGAAAAACACGCGAACCGTCCAAAAATTGAATAGAAATATTTCTGGACTGGACCTGGACCATCAGGTTTTCATCAACAAAACGCGGATCACCGACGTATTTGGCTTCCACGTCAACCGTGGAATCGTAAAGGATACTGCCATCATAAGAAATCACTTTTATATCATCAACGTCATCGGTTTGCTGGAATACTTCAGCCATTTCGCGGTTAAAGTAAACAAAACTGTCCTGTTCCATATAAAGATCGTAATTATAGGCAACCGAGGGCGCCGTAAGACGGGCAAAAGCCAGAGAGCTTACATAAATATCATGCGCGAGCTCGCTTTTTTTCTCAGTTATGAAAAGGTATGAAGCGATGGAAAAAAGTACGATAACAAGTATCGATATCGCCAGAACCAATTTTGTTCTTATTGTCATTTTCATTTGAGCTTCAATTCATCAAAATAAATAAAACCGTCGATTCTGGGCGCAAACTCAATTCCATCCACAAAACTATATAAAGTATCATACTCGAAAAGCGGGATCCCGAAAACGTCGTCTTCAACAATTATTCTCATGATCTCTTGCAAATCAGCAATCCGAAGGGACGGATCCATTTCCAAGAAACTTCTCTCGATAAGTAAATCGACTTCCGGATTTGAATAATTCGCGATGTTAAATTCCGCGTCGCTATGGACAACAACATCAAGAAAATCGGCGCTATCCCCGCGACTCGCCCTAAACCCCAAAAAGTAAATATCCGCCTTACCCTCGGTGATACTTTCAAGAAAATCAGGAGGATCCAGATAAGAAACAAGTAAATAAATATCGATTTCAGCCAACTGTTGCCTCATATGCTCCCCCAAAACCGTAAGCCCCTTCGGCAAATGTAAAGTTAAAGTTTTTCCTTTCAGTCCAAGCTCTTCCGCCAACAAACCGGCTCTCTCCAGATCATAAACGTGATGCTCTATACGAGGATTAAATCCAAAAACACCATTACTTATAAATTGGTTTACCGGATGAGCATAGCCTCCCAATTTATCAACGAAACCGGTTTGATCAACCGCCATGCTGATGACTCTTCTCTTCTCGACTTCGTCCAAAATAGGAGACTCCATGTTAAAAACGAGGAACTGGACCTCCAAGCTGGGAATACCCACAATCTCAAAATTTCGTTCCTCCAGAAAGTCAACAGTATCATAAGGGACGAAAGACAGAAAATGAGCATATCCATTCGCGAACATCATTACCCTTTCCGTCTTATTCAATCTGGAAAACATATCAACCTTTTCAAATTTTGAGACATCCCCCCAGTAATCTTCAAATCTTTCCAAAGTTATTTTGTCTCCTTCATCCCAATTGAAAAACTTATAAGAACCCGTGCCCACGGGAGTAAAATTCTCCTCTTCCTCAAGTTCAGCCGGGATGATAAGAACGGAAGCAAGCCTCTGCAAAAGCAAAGGATCCGGATGTCGTGTAATTATCCTAAACCTTAATCCGTCAACAACCTGAATTGACTCTATGGACGCCAATAACCCGACCAACTGCGAAGATTCATGATTCATGGCACGATTCAAGCTGGCAATAACGTCCGAAACAGTAAAAGGCGTTCCATCGTGAAAAGTCACATCCGGCCGTAACCTGAAATCCCACGTTGTATCATCCAAAAGTCCCCATGAAAGCGCCAAAGCCGGCCTCATGGTCAAATCTCTGTCCGGACGGACCAACGGCTCGTAAATATTGTTTATTCGCTGTCTGACAACGGGGTCTGTGAGAGTCGGCTCAAGAGTCTGAGGTTCATCAGGATAAATGACTTTCAGACGCGTTATTTCCTCAACAGAAATGTCCTCCTTCAAAAAATATTCCGTTACGGAAGCCAAAAACGCATTGGTCTGCTTTTCAAAAAATAATTGGCCGGAAACCCACACAAAAGCCAGAATAAAAATAAGATAGGAAGTAACCCAGATTGTTTTCTTAATAAATTTCATCATAATTTATTTAATGTTTCCCTCACGCTCCTCTGCAACCTGCTATCTCCGATTTTCACGGCAAGATTCAACATTTTTCTGTAAGTGCTCCTATGTTTCCGTGCGTCTTCCAAAGTCCGAACGGAAGAAACCCTTTGCGCCAGATCGTTATATTGCTTCTGATAACAAGCTCTTTCCATATCCCTATCCCCAAGCGACCGAAAAACCTTCAAAGCCTTTTCAATCCTGTTATTTTTATAATAATGCACTCCCTCATTCCTCCTGATATTTCTCTCCAGATCTCTATTCCCACTCCTTGAGGCATAATATCTTGCCCTGCTGAAATTGTTGGACTTCACATAATGCACCGCAGCGTTGTGATAAGCGGACCGAAGAGCCTGTTGGTCTCCAAGTTTCGAGAAATAATAAATGGCTGTTTTGAAATTTTTGGACCTCATTGCCGAAATCGCCAAATTTCTGTAAGCGATATTCAAATTTTTTGTGACCAACTCCCTGAGACTGCTTATAGAATATGCCAGTTGAGAACTCCTGACCATATCACGGGGATTTATTTGACGGACCTCCTCACGAAAATCAGCAAGGTCCAGCAGGTTTGTTGAGATTATTTCGGTTATCGGCAAAATCTGATAATCCTCTTTATATTTATGAAAGGTGGCATTTGTCGCCTCAATATCGATTCCCCTAAAATGCAGACAAACATGCTCCGGCAAAAGTTTTATCTTCAAATCACGCAGAGGAAATTTTAGCGAATAAAGATAAGCGTAAAGAGTGACGATCTGATTACAATCCCCCTCCAGCGTCTCCTGCGTAGGATCAACCAACAACTTGCTGAAACTGGCGGTCTTAAGATAACGATAATAATGACCGGGACGCAAAAAATTCATGATCTGAACCAAATACAAAAGCTTCTCTTCATCGCCACGCGGGAAAGAAAGCCCTTTTTTTTGCAAAATGTTCCTGACATGATCAACAGACGGAACATCCCTGGACGACTCTTTTTTGAAAACCGAAACAAGTTTCTCAACATTTTCATAAAGTCTTCTACGCGTTCTTTTTGTAAGATACTTATATCCCTTATATTTTGTTTCCATCAGTAAATTAACAACTATTAAATTTTCCTCCATAAGCTCAAGCAGGCCTCTTTGAACGGCAGCGCCTGAAGTCGTGGAGCGTATCCTTCTGAAAAATCTTCCGACCCGTCTTTCAAAAGAACTCACATAAGGAGAAAACAATCCAACAACGCGTTTTATAAACCAAAGGATTCCACTTAGAATTTTTCCGACAATTTCACGCATAAAACCATTTAAGCTTCTCAAGATTATACCAAAAAACAGCAAACATATCCACTCAAGTTGACTAAAAGCGGCCGCGCTATACGGGCGCGGGGAGTGAGTTGGGCGCAGCTCGCGCCCCGTGACCGTCTATTTCTTCAGAACCGCCAAAAAAGCCTCCTGGGGGAACTCAACCTTCCCCATCATCTTCATCCTTTTCTTTCCTTTCTTCTGTTTTTGCAACAATTTGTTTTTCCTTGTCACATCTCCGCCGTAAAGACCGGCTGTAACATCTTTTCGATATGCCGGAATCGTCTCCCGCGCGATGACTTTTGCGCCTATCGCCGCCTGTATCGGCACCACAAATTGATGTTTTGGAATCAATTCCTTCAACTTCTTGGTCAAAGAACTGCCGACAAAAAAAGCACTTTTCCTGTGAACAATAAGCGAAAGAGCATCAACTTTTTCACCCGCGACCAGAATATCCAGTTTCACAAGATCCTCCTCCCGATAATTCAGATATTCATAATTCATCGAGGCGTATCCGCTACTAACACTCTTCAAAATATCGTAAAAATCCACAACAATTGAAGAAAGTGGCATTTCAAAAATCATCAAAACCCTGTTCTCGTCCAGATATTGCATATCCTTGGAAATCCCCCGTTTTTCATTGCAAAGTGTCATAACTCCGCCCACATAATCCTTCGGCAACAATATTTCAACCTTCACCCAAGGCTCTTTAATGGCCTTTACTTTGATCGGATCGGGCAAATCCGATGGACTGGAAATCAAAGTCTCACCTTCATCAGTACAGGCAATATAAGATACCGAAGGCGCGGTCACCAAAAGATCAAGGTCATATTCTCTTTCAAGCCTTTCCTGAACAATCTCCATGTGCAGAAGCCCCAGGAACCCACATCTGAAGCCATGCCCCAAAGCTCCGGAATGTTCGGGCTGAAAAGACAAAGCGCTATCATTCACTTGAAGCTTTTCAAGCGCGTCCCTGAGTAAAGGATAATCATCGGCTTCGGTACAAAAAATGCCGGCGAAAACAAAGGGTTTTACCACATGATACCCGGGCAAAGGCGACGCGGTCTCCAAAGAAACACCCGTATTCCCCTGTTGCCAGAGGGTGTCCCCCACCCTAGCGTCACGAACGCTTTTCAATCCTGTTACAACATATCCCACCTCTCCGGGCAGAAGTTTGTCCGTTACAAGATATTGAGGTTTAAAATATCCGACTTCCAAAACTTCAATCTGTTTTTTCGTATTCAAAAAATACAAAGTGTCCCCTTTTTTTACAGACCCACTCTCAAGACGAACATAAGCAACAACCCCCTTATAAGAATCATACACGGAGTCAAAAATAAGAGCTTTCAATTCGTCACTTTCCGCGAATTCTTTTGGAGGAGGGACTTTTTCAATCACTTTTTCAAGAACTTTTTCCACATTTGTGCCGTCCTTCGCGGAAACAGCCAAAATATCCTCTTTTGGAATTCCCAGAGCAGTCTCCAATTCTTTCGCCCTCGCTTC
>PXEC01000153.1 GCA_003566255.1 Candidatus Peregrinibacteria bacterium
ATGACTTTTCCTCTTACCTGCGGTCTTTTTCCTTTCAATCTGTTTCTTCCGGCTTTTCCTATTTTAATGTTTTCATGCTCTATGTTTCCTACTGTTCCTATGCTTGCATAACAATTCTTATTTACAAGTCTTGTTTCTCCGGAGCGCATCTGGACTTGGGCATGTTCTCCCATTAGTGACACAAGCTTTATGCTTGATCCCGCGCTTCTTGCCATTTGTCCGCCTTTTCCTTCGTGTAGCTCTACATTGTATATTTCATAACCTACGGGGATATTTTTGATCATCATCCTGTTGCCGACTTTTATTTTGGCTTTTTCGCTTGTTATTATTTCCGCGCCGACTTCTATTCCCTGAGGAGCGAGTTGATATCTTTTTTCTCCATCTTTGTACTGGATCAACATTATGTACGCCGTTCTGTTTGGATCGTATTCTATTGATTTGACTTTTCCGCGGATGTTCAGTTTGTCTGTGCCCTTGAAGTCTATTACTCTATACATTCGCTTTGCTCCTCCTCCTCTGTGTCTTACCGTTATTCTTCCCAGACTGTTTCTGCCGGACTTTTGCTTGATCGGTTTCAGCAGAGATTTTTCAGGTTTTGTTTCGGTAATCTCTTCAAAAGAGGCTACGCTCATCTGTCTTCTTCCCGGTGTTGTCGGTTTAAATTTCTTTAATCCCATTTTTCTTATATCTTGTTAGGATCTATTGTTTTGTCTCCTTTTAAGGTCACTATCGCTTTTTTGAAGACCGGTCTTTTCGCCCATTCGTATCTTCCTCTCAGCAACCTTGTTTTTTTGGGCATTACCATTGTTTTTACGTCTTCCGCCTCAACTCCGTAAATTTCTTTTATCGCTTTTTTGATTTCCACTTTGTTCGCGTCTTTTCTCACAATAAATGAATATTGTTTTTGTCCTTGCTGTTCGGAACTTTTTTCCGTTTGATAGGATTGTATTATTGTTGATTTGGTCTTCATAGATAGGTTTCTTTTAGTCTATCCACGGCATCTTTTAGAAATAAGATTGTGTGGAATCTTTGCAGATCGTGTATGTTTAAATAATTGACTGTTATTGTTTTCGCGGTTGGAAGGTTCTTGCTGGATTTTTGAATTATTTCTTCTTTAGCCGGTATTACAACTAGAACGTTTCTTTCAATGGGGAGTTTTTTTAGTGTTTCTGAGAAGGCTTTTGTTTTGGGTTCTTTTGCCTCATATGACTCCAGTGCTATTATTTGATTTGTTCTGGCTTTTTCCGATAGAGCGCAAAATAACGCCTGACGGCGTTGTTTCTTTGGCATATCCTTTACAAAATTTCTGTTTTTTCTTGGTCCGAACACGATTGCCCCTCCTTTCATGTGCGGCGCGCGGATGGTCCCTTGTCTCGCGTTTCCGGTTCCTTTTTGCCTGAAGGGCTTTCTGCCGCCTCCGCGTACATCTTCTCTCACCTGTGTATGAGCTGTTCCTCTGCGAGCATTTGAAAGTTGCCTCATCAATGCTTGATGAACCAGGTCTTTGTTGAACGGCACCTCAAAAATTTCCTTTGGTAATTCTACTGTTCCGCTCTTTTCTCCGGTTTGTTTGTACAAATCTATTTTCATGCTTTGGTTATTGTTATCAGTGTGCCGATAGAGCCCGGCAGGGCTCCTTTTAAGCAGATTGTGTTGTTTTTTGGATTTATGCTCACCACTTTTACTTTTCTTAACGTTACTTTGTCTCCACCCATTCGTCCCGGCAATTTCTTTCCTTTCGCCACTCTTCCCGGTTTTGTACAGGCGCCTATTGATCCCGGCTCTCTGTGGTGATGTGATCCGTGTGTTTCCGGGCCTCTTCCGAAATTGTGTCGTTTGATCACTCCTTGGAATCCTTTCCCTTTTGAACTGGAGGAAATCTTAACGGATTCTGCTTCTTGCAGACTTTCCAGAGTTACTTGATCACCTTTTTTGTAGCCTTCAAGTTCATCGTCGCTTACTCGGAATTCTTTCTGGTGTCTGAACTTTCTTGTTTTCAAAGGGTTTTTTAACTTGGAAAACCCCAGGACTATCGCCGGATATCCGTCTTTGTCAGTTGTCTTTATTTGTGTAATTTCGTTTGGATCACACTTTACGACAGTGACTGGGATCACACAGCCGTCATCTTGAAAGATGCGAGTCATTCCTAATTTTTTGCCTAGTATTCCTGACATGATGTTTGTAGAGGTTAATCTCCGTGTCCCTCTTTTGGGAGGAGAGGCTTTGAAAAGATTTTGGCTAGACCCTTTCAAAGGCTTTTAACTTACTTTTCAGATAAGTTTTGTCAAAATGCCGTTAGAATATACAGACGTAAAAATGGGTAGTCAATAGATTTTTTGTCTATATTACACCAAAAGTTATCCCTAAAAATCCCGCGTATATAAGCAGGAATGTTATGCCTTCCCAGCGGGATATTTTTCTGTTCATCGTTGTGAAGGCGTAAAGTATGGTCACGAACAAAAGTACGGGGATCGCGAAGGTTGTCATGTAGGCTGTTATCGTTAGGGTTCCGAAGAGTGCGGGGATGCCCATTACTCCGAGGACATTGAAGATGTTTGAGCCGGTTATGTTCCCGATTGCCATGTCAATTTTGCCTCTTCTGACCGCAATTATCGATACTGCAAGTTCCGGCAAGGAAGTTCCTATCGCTATTGCTGAAAGTGCTATTATTTCCGTTCCGACTTTTAAAATTTCCGATATTTCGACAACCGCTTTTATTGTGTACTGTGCGCCAAAGTAGAGGAAGATCCCTGAGACTATTAAAATAAGAAAATACTTTGTAGGTACCGGGCCTTTCTCTTTTCTTTTCATCTTTCTTATTTCCATCATTTCGGCCATTCCCAGTTTTCGTTTGCTTTTTGAGTTGTAGATTATGTAAGTGATCAGCACCAACAGACATATTATTCCTTCTATGTATGTGAATCTGCCATTCATCGTCAGTATGAAAAGAAGAATTGTGCTTCCCAGAAGAATTGGCAAATCGATGTGCAGAATGTCTTTGTGAAATTTGACGTTTTTCCCTACGATTGCCGCGATTGCCATCACAAGAAGTATATTTGCCATGTTTGAGCCCACTGCGTTTCCCGCGACCATTTCGGATTGTTTATTAATGACCGCCATTATTCCCGTGGCCACTTCAGGCAGAGAAGTTCCAACTGCGATTATTGTGACTCCGACTATGAAAGGGGGAATTTTGAAGTGAAGGCCGACTTTTTCCGACGTGATTGTGAAGTAATCCGCAGCTTTGATTAAAACGGCCAGCGAAACTACGAATAATCCAATCCACTTGATTAACTCCATGGTGATAAATTTATCATATCCGGAGTTTTGAGGTCAAATTTGAGGAGATTTTATTAATTGTGCCGTGCACTCGCATGAAAAACGCCCCGTGCGTCAGCACGAGTAGTTTTATTTTTCCGCTTCCTGCAACATTTTAATTTCAATTTCCACTCCTGCGGGAAGACTCAGATTTGATAGAGATTCTATTGTGTGGGATGTTGTTTCCGTTATGTCTATCAGTCTGGAATGTGTCCTCATTTCAAATTGTTCTCTGGATGTTTTGTGAACAAATGTTGATTTGTTTACCGTGAATTTTTCTATTTTTGTGGGGAGCGGAACCGGTCCGGAAACCATTGCTCCTGCTCTTTCAGCGGTGTCTATTATTAGTCTTGCCGTTTCGTCTATCACTTTGTGATCGAATGAGCGGACTTTTATGCGAATTTTTTGTTTGGCGGCCATGGTTATTGTTGTTAATGATTAAGAAACCGGGGTTCGCAGCCCGGTCTTTATCGAATTTCCATGAGTGGAAGGTCTATTTAGCCGAGCTGTTCTCAGTCCCCCTTTATTTCGAGTTCGGGGAGGGGATGAGCTGGTTTTCTAAAAGCAGAAAATCAGATTTGTAGGTTTTTTATAGAGGATGGGGGAGCTATTGTCAATGCTTTATGTGAATATAAAAAAATCCGTTCCACGGGATTGTCCGGGAACGGATTTTAATGAAGTGTTTTTTTGGTCTCTTATTCCAAGATCTTTGCTACAACTCCGGCTCCGACTGTTCTTCCTCCTTCACGGATAGCGAATCTTGTTCCTTCGTCCAAAGCTATTGGCGCGCCTAAAGATACGGTCATTTTTACATTGTCTCCTGGCATAACCATCTCTACGTCCGCTGGGAGTTCGACATCTCCGGTTACGTCTGTTGTTCTGATGTAGAATTGAGGTTTATATCCTTTGAAGAAAGGTGTGTGTCTTCCTCCTTCGTCTTTTGTTAGTACGTAGACTTCACATTCAAACTTTGTGTGAGGAGTGATTGATCCGGGTTTTGCCAGAACTTGTCCTCTTTCTATTTCCTCTCTTTCTATTCCTCTCAAAAGGATTCCAACGTTGTCACCTGCTTGTCCTCTGTCCAAAGTTTTCTTGAACATCTCCACTCCTGTAACCACAATCTTTCTTGTATCTTTAATTCCGACTATTTCGATTTCGTCATTTACGTTTACGACTCCTTGTTCAACTCTTCCGGTTGCGACAGTTCCACGTCCTTTAATAGAGAAAACATCTTCAACAGGCATTAGGAAAGGCTTGTCCAATTCTCTTACAGGATCCGGAATGTATTCGTCCAAAGCCTTCAAAAGTTCAACTATTTTTTCTTCATATTCCGCGTCTCCTTCCAAGGCTTTAAGCGCTGATCCTTTAATGATAGGCGTATCGTCTCCGGGGAATTCATATTTGTTCAAAAGTTCACGTACTTCCATTTCTGAAAGTTCCGCTATTTCCTCATCAGCCATGTCCATCTTATTCAAGAAGACAACGATATAAGGAACGTTTACCTGTCTTGCGAGCAGGATGTGTTCACGAGTCTGAGGCATCGGTCCGTCAGCGGCTGATACCACAAGAATTGCTCCGTCCATTTGCGCCGCACCCGTAATCATGTTTTTTACGTAGTCGGCGTGGCCGGGACAGTCTACGTGAGCGTAGTGTCTTTTATCGGTTTCATATTCTTGGTGAGAGGTTGCGATTGTTATTCCTCTTTCTTTTTCTTCGGGGGCGTTATCGATTTGGTCAAACGCTACACCTTTGTTTGCACCGCCGAATTTTTTTGCCGCTACGGTTGTTATCGCGGCTGTAAGCGTTGTTTTCCCATGGTCTACGTGGCCGATCGTGCCTACGTTGACGTGGGTTTTGCTTCTGTCGAATGTTCCTTCTGCCATGATATGAGTGTGTTATGGTTTAAATAAAAGCGCAGGAATAGTATCGGAAAAAAATTGCCTTTGCAAGGACATTTTACGCGGATGCTTTTTTGCTGATTATATCTTCCGCTATGTTTGACGGTACTTTTTCGTAGTGCCCGAATTCCATCGTGTAATTTCCTCTTCCCTGTGTCATTGATCTTAGGTCCGTAGCGTATCCAAACATTTCCGCCAAAGGTATTGTTGCTTTGATGAACTTTATTAACCCTCTGTCGCCGCTTTCTATTATCTGGCCTCTTCTGGAGTTTATATTTCCCATTACATCACCGAAATAGTCATCGGGAACTGTTACCTCGACATCCATTATAGGTTCCAGTATTACCGGCCCGGCTTGTTTTACTGCATTTTGGAAACAAATTGATGCCGCTACCTTGAAGGCCATTTCTGATGAGTCCACATCGTGATAACTTCCATCGTAAAGTTCTGCTTTTACGTCCACAACCGGATATCCGGCCATTATTCCGCGAGACATCGCTTCTTGAATTCCTTTGTCCACCGCGGGAATATATTCTTTTGGGATTTTTCCTCCCACAATTGAATTGACGAATTCGTATCCTTCTCCGGGTTCTTGTGGTGTGACGCGCAGGAATACGTGTCCGTATTGACCGCGGCCTCCGCTTTGTTTCGCGTATTTTTCTTCCATGGTGATTTCCTGTGTGATTGTTTCTCTGTAAGCCACTTGAGGCGCGCCCACGTTTGCTTCCACTTTAAATTCTCTTTTCATTCTGTCCACTATTATATCTAGATGCAGCTCTCCCATCCCCGCGATTATTGTCTGACCGGTTTCTTCATCCGTATTGACTCTGAATGTTGGGTCTTCTTCCGCCAGTTTTTGGAGAGCGACTCCCATTTTCTCCTGATCCGCTTTTGTTTTCGGTTCAACCGCGATTCTTATGACCGGTTCCGGGAATGTTATATTCTCAAGTAAGATTGGATGGTTCGGGTCGCAAAGAGTGTCTCCTGTTGTTGTTTTTTTGAGTCCGACTATCGCTCCGATGTCGCCGGCTCTGACAACTTTTACTTCTTCTCTTGAATTCGCGTGCATTTTCAAAATTCTACCTATTCTTTCTTTGTTCCCCGTGGACATGTTTACGACATAGCTGCCCGCTTCCAACACTCCGGAGTAAACTCTGAAAAAGCATAAGCTCCCCACAAAAGGGTCTGTGGCTATTTTGAAAGCGAGTGCCGCGAATGGTTCCGTTTCGTCCAAATTTCTTGATATCGGTTCTCCTGTTTTTGGATCTTCTCCCGTCATGGGCGGAAGATCTTTCGGGCTTGGCAGATACGCGCAAACCGCGTTGATAACAAGTTGTACGCCTTTGTTCTGCAGTGCGGTTCCGCAAAGTACGGGATAGATTTTGTTTGCCACCGTCGCGTTTCTTATCGCTTTTTTAATTTCTTCCACGCTTATTTCTTCTCCTTCAATAAATTTCTCCATCAAAGTGTCGTCATTTTCCGCTACTTTTTCTATCAAGGTCGCTCTGTACTCCTCCACTTTTTCTTTCATGTCTTCCGGGATTTCCACTTCTGTGATTTTTTCTCCACGTTCTCCTTCAAATTTGTATGCTTTTCTTTCTATCAAATCTATTACTCCTTCAAAATCACTCTCCGCTCCGATTGGAAGTTGTATCGCGACCGCGTTCGGATTCAATCTTTCGTGGATGCTTTTTAAGCTCATGTAAAAATCTCCTCCCATTTTGTCCATCTTATTGATGAATGCCAGTCTTGGGACTTTATATTTATCCGCTTGTCTCCAAACCGTTTCGGATTGAGGTTCCACACCCATTGCTCCGTCGAATACGGCAACTCCTCCATCGAGGACGCGGAGGGACCTTTCAACTTCCGCCGTAAAATCCACGTGTCCTGGAGTGTCTATTATATTTATTCTGTGTTCTTCTCCGGTGTCTGTTGTTTTCCAGTAGCAGGTGGTCGCGGCTGAAGTTATTGTTATTCCTCTTTCTCTTTCTTGTTCCATCCAGTCCATTTGAGATTCTCCTTCGTGAGTTTCTCCCACCTTGTGTATTCTCCCCGTGTAAAAAAGAATTCTTTCCGTAACGGTTGTTTTCCCGGCATCTATATGGGCAATGATACCGATATTTCTTAAACGATTTAGATCTTCAGCCATTGAAATTTTTGGTTAATATTTTGCCAGATGAGCGAAGGCTTTGTTGGCTTCAGCCATTCGG
>PXEC01000019.1 GCA_003566255.1 Candidatus Peregrinibacteria bacterium
CATGTTCAAGCTTACTCCGTGGTCGGGAAGGTACAGCGGATGTAGGTCATGATAGTGGCGCTGCTGTAGAAGTAAGATGGACTGCGGGCATGCTCGATGAACTAGACCCCTTCGAGGCAAGCGCATCTGCTCCTGCTGATACAACCAAGCTATGGATAGATACCAACAGTTAACGTCAAATATTACATGACGATATGGGGATGTGTGTATCATTGTCTAGTACTGATCCTAAAAAGATCGATGGTTTGATACATCATTTACCATTCGATCGCCACTATATCCAGAATATCTTAGACTATTCTACATGGGCCAATGGGCAAATCGGTCCCGTTGGTGACTTCAATCAAAACGGAGACACAACCGAGAACTATAGAGTATTAGGTACAGACCCATGGAATGATGAAACAGTTGTTTGGGAAGCTAGGCCAGATAGTGTTAGTGGAGCCGACGGTGGTTGGAATACCGTATATTACCCCATTGATAGAACTAAGTTATACAGATATTCTGTCTGGGTTAATAGAACAGTAACCGGTAACGGTAATTTCTATATGGGATGTCGTGGTGGTGATGCAGCAGATGCTAACATTGGAGTCCTAAATAGAGATACCCTTGGCAATAATACTAACCCATATTTCTGGATAGGTACTCCTTCTCAAGGAGTTTGGACCCTGGTTGTGGCACACATATGGCCCGATGGTTCAGGAACAGGCGGTAATCATCCAGATTCAGGAAGATATACTGTAGATGGTAGGATTGGGGACATTACTCGTGATTTTGTATGGAGAAATGACAATCTTAAAGGTATGCACAGAAGTTACTTATATTACTCTACAGATACTACCACAAGACAACAATGGGTCTACCCTCGCATGGAAATATGTGATGGTAACGAACCTACTATAGAAGATCTCCTTCAAAGCAAAGATAATATACTTGCTGATGTACATTCCACCCTAGGACACCTTGAGCCTACTATCTCAGGCGCCATGCATAATGCCGCAAATTGCGGTAACATTTATAACGTCAAGGTTGCCACTACCCTTAGATCTTGCCGTGTTGACGCAGGTGCAGCTGGCAATATTACCATACGTCTACAAAAGTGGAGTAATGGTGCCGTAGGTGACATCTTAGCAGAGCGTACATTCCCTGTTACCATTGGGCTTAACGATCTTCACCTCAATATGCATATTAATGAACCAGGAGAGTACATCCTATATAGGGTTGAAGAATTTAACCTAATGCGTACCGATGATTTATACACTTTTGATACATCACTATCAACCACTATAGACATTGTAGCGGGGGCTGTAGCAACCGCTAGTACAACATATCAACGGTATTACTATTTCTTTAACTTGAGAATAGACTCCCCTGTTAGTATGATTCCGGGTGAGGGTATAGCTATAGATCAATCTACGAATAATAAATTTGGTACGGAGTCAAATTCCTCCCAAGATTGGTCAAAATGGACACATTACACATCATCAACTTATTGGGATCTAAATACGGTCAGTCAGTACTATGATAGTCCATGGGGCATGGTATTCAAGGGACAAAACAACGGCAACTCTTTTATATTTGAATATACCGGTAATCCATTCAGTTATACCTCTGGATTAGATTATACAGCTAGTTTGTATGTATGGAGTAATACAACCTTCTCAGCAACATTTGGTGCTACGCTAGGTGATAGTACTAACGCTACTATTTCAAATACTGTCACCAAGACCATTACAATCACACCTACTCCCCAAAAGATTAGTTTTACAAATACGGCTAGCGCTACTATTAATAATGGTAGATGGCGCTGTAGTATTACTAGTATTGAAGGAACAACACAATGGTTTTATTTTGCTCTACCACAGCTAGAAGAAGAATCCTTCGCAACAGTATTTACTACCTATAAGCGAGGCAGCCAGGCACTTACTATAAATGATGGCTGGTTGGCCAATGAATCAACAATTATATTTACTAATGATATTATGGTGCTTGATCCCAATGGCAGCAATCAACCAATACTAGATACAACCACAACAGATAGACCGTTTTATTTATTCAGACTCACAACAGATGTAGGACACGTTACAATCAATAATATTTCTGTCGACTCTGGTATCTTAGATTGGACACACAACCAACATAAGAAATATAAGTTTGCCGTAGCTTACGCAGCAGACAATGTTAAAGTTTGGCGTATGGATTACGATACAAAACAACTTGATAAGATTATTGATGAAGCCATATCTCCCACCGCCTACACAACAGCAGATATGACCATAGGTTGTGACCAAAATTATGGTCGACAAACATCTCAGATATTCTCTAATCTACTTATCTATGACCATCAACTTAGTACTGCTGAAATTGAAGAAGAAGTTGCAGATCGGTTTCAGATAGTATCAGAAGATACCATTACACTCGGTATAGATGACTCACTATTTGTTTTCGACCCACATAAAGAGTTATTCTTCCCTCACATGTTTAACGAGCGACAATTTAATGAAAGCTTCACAACATATGTAGAAGCTTCGGACGCTATCTCCATTAGTAGTACAGAAATTGAACTACAGACGGGCGCCACTCCGCTTATTGATAGTTTAGCATTAACTTTAGCAGAAGTTACCTACATTAATGTTGTAACCAGCCATACGGACAACATCTTACTAAACGTTGCAGACGTCCTAGTAAGTATCGGCTTAAATGTTAACGATGTATCTAGTATTGCCATCACCGATACAATCATTACACTAGAGAATATTAATAACTTAGATACAACTACCATAACTATTACTGAAGATAGTTTAGCTGCATACCATGCTCCTGTATTAGTCTGTGACGTTGAAGATGAAGGTATCCGTTGGAACTGGACTAAAGTTGCTTAGGTGGTGTTTATAAATCGATAATAATCATGATACATTAAAGCAAGATATAGCCAACTTGAAGCAAAGCATTCAGAAATTACTAGACCTACAGATTCAGGATTATGAACGGCAAGATCAAAGCAAGACCGACATTCAAGATCTACAACATAATCTTAACCTATTCGTGAAGGAATTATCAGCCACCAGGGAGAACTTCAAGACCGAAATCTATAGCCTGAAGTTACTACTGGCAGAGGATTATGTACACCGTGAAGGTTACCTAAAATTTGCAGACAAGATGGTAGATACCCTAGATAAGCTGAATACAAAGATTGATGCATCTTGTTTAGAGTATACACGTGCAATCATAGAAGGCGATAAAGAATCTATAGAAGCATCAAATAAATGGACCATAAAGCTTATAGGAGTAGTACTAACAATGGGTGGAATCATTGGCGGATTACTAATGTGGATATATTCACACCTGGTTAGCATGTAAAGCTTAATACTGGTGGGGGGTACACCTTATGCCACTTGATAAACTAAATACACAGAATTTCGCTGAGGCAACCCTTGCTCAAGGTGTAGATGCTCGCAGTGAGATATTTATGATAGAGAATGCACGTAATCTTCCTGATGCTCCCTTTAGGATGGTAATTAATAGAGAAGTGGTCGAGGTCAAGCGCAAATCCGGCAATAAACTCCTTAGTATCCAGCGTGGTATAGAAAACACCAAAGCTAATAGCCACCAAGCAGGAGATAAACTACAGGTTACGTGGACCAACGAAATGCTAGGCAACCTAAATCAACAAACCCATCTCAATCAAAACCTAATTAATGAGATACACGACCACACCACCACCAATCAATTCCTTCATGCTAGGGGAGTGAGCCGTCATGAACTTAAACACCAAGAACTTTGCCGAAGCTCGCTTAACCCATGACGCAGGCACTCGTGATGACACCTTCATCGTGGAGAGCACCACACATCTCCCTAAGGTTCCCTTCCGAATATCCATTAACCGCGAGGTTGTTGAAGTTAGGCGCAAGTCCACCACTAAGTTAATGGATCTTAGGCGTGGACTAGAGAATACAACACCTAGACAACACCAAGCCGGGGATAGAATTATTGCTGATTGGACCGACGAGATGGTTAGGTCCATTTCGCGACGTACAAAACATAATCAAGCTACCATTGAAGATACCATCACCCAATACCAGTTTCTCAGTGCAAGGGGGATGAATCGCCTTGCCTAAGTCATATAGCGACAAGGTTTACCAGGGTACACTCACCACAGTTGAAGCCCTCATCGATACAATCCCGGATAACACTGTCTTCATCATGAAGGGATTCTTCGTGAGTAATAATAATCCCGACGATAAGGCATTCACGCTGAGGATAGGCGATGGGACTAGGTTAGCGGCGAATCACCCCGTGAAGGGCAATGATACTACAATCCGCGACAACCTACATATCCCCCTATCTGCCGGATCAATCATCAACATCTCTGGCGAGGTAGGTAATGACTTAGACTACTATATATGGGGTGTGATGGAGGTTGAAGCATAAGATAGATCCCACATATATAGTATGGCGGTGAGGCTATGCCTACTAACCCCTATACACATCAATTCAATACCAGATTATTCAATGAAGCATTTATCCATCGCCCAGATGTTGAAGATAATCTTACTATCTCCATTACCGAAACACACAAGATTCATCTATCCAGCACAGACCAACTTAACATTATTACAGAAGAAGTTAGCCTACCAACCGGCACCACTCCATTAATTGATACTATCCAGTTGTCTGCCGATGATGTTAGCACTATTTACGAACCCCTATATCATGAAGATCGTCATGAATTAGAAAACAATACGACATACTACTATGAAGTGCGCACATTAGATGGACAACATCTATCTGATTGGTCTAACACAGTACAAGTTCATTATCTGATTGGATTAGAAGATCGCATTAGCAGCGATAATCTAGAAGTCGGCATTACTGATGATATATTAAATCGCCTACTAGAACTTGATGATTCGATCAGTCTCATAATAACAGAAGCATACATTATTGAAGTTTATGCACAGGATATAATCTCTACGGGTGTCATTGAGAATATACCATATCGAGATATAACAATTAGCGACACGCTTACTATAAGCATAGACGAAGAGACATTGATTCCTGGTGTCTTATCACTAACGGACACGCTATATCTAAGTCCTGTTGAATCGATACATGATCGTACACTACACATTATAGACGAACTTGCGGTATCGTTAGAAGCCGCAACGGTTATTGCACAAGAAGATACCGACACGCTCATCGTAGATGCTATAGACACAGCTTACCTAGTACGCAAAGTTTCAGGTGAGGATAACCTCGCCCTCGCCTCTATAGATATATCCTATATTCGTATAATTACGACTGATTATATACAGATTTCCATACATGATAATGTGTTACTGCTCACCATCTTAGATGATGCGCTCCCCACCTTAGAACACAGCACCCTGGGCTGGTCTGTACTCAGCGAGAGCACCCTAGGTAAATCTAAATTAAATTATGTCTTAATCTAAACCAAAGGAGAGGTCAGCACATTGAGCGCTATATTCTATCTTGGTTCTACTAATTCTGACCTTACCGGAGGTAGAGAGTTTAGTAAGTATCTGGAGGAGAACACCGAAACAGCAGGAACCATTGATTTAACCATTCCATCAGGCACTGCTTATGGTGACCCATCGTATGCTTTTACCAGGGAAAGCATCCCCCTCAATGATAATTGGGAAACCGGTAGTATTACGGTCAAAGTTAATATAACTGATGCGGGTAATGCTCGTGGATTTATGAAAGTATCAGCATCTAGGATAAACTCAACAGGCACCGTACAGGAAACATCTGCTGAATCGGGCGAACAAGCACTTGATATAACTGGAGTACTAACCTTTAGTATTCCTTCAATGACTTGGACAAGTGGTAATGTTGGAGATAGATTAAGAATTAATTATTACTTCCGCAGTAACCACCATAATCAACCAGCATCAGGTACTATTGAAACAGGTACTACTAATACCGCAGTTGAAACACCCATTGTGATTGACCCCTTTGATGCCCCATCTGTAATTACACAAGCAGCAGATAATATTCAAGAAACATCAGCACGGCTGAATATGAATGTGGAAAGCTTAGGAGCGGTTGACACAGCAGATGTCTTCTTTGAATACCGTGTTCGTGACTCATCGGATGTGTGGTCAGCAACCACCAAAACACAAGTCACAGCAGTAGGTAGTCATAATGACACAGCCTCTGGGTTACTAGAGCATGTAGAATACGAATTTAAAGCCGTTATAGAGTATGAACGCAGTGGTACGCAACGTGAAGAAGGTAGCTTACTATACTTCACAACTAATAAAGGTGCCAAATCCGACAGTGATATGTGTACCATTAGTTCCATAGAAACACACATATCTACCTTGATTGCAGCCAATGATACTATCATAACCATGCTAGATACAAGTTATGTGACATCTGGTATATCTTCCGCCACAGACACCATTGTACTTACCGTCATAGATGAAGGAGTACAAGATACCGCCGACTTACTCGTGGGCTATTCCATAGAACGTTCTGTAGGTACAGAGTTTGCCCCTGGCGAAGAATGGGATGTTATCGCCGAGGTGCCAGCTAAGATGGATTATCCTCGCGTACCTACCCTCTCTGGAGAAACCATAGATGAACATATATTACTTACCACAGACTAATTGACAGGTGATCATATGCCCCTTAGTTATGAAGATCCCATAGACACAATCATTAACATACACAACCCACCAGAGGGAGTTTATCCCATAGGCTTTAAACTCTACTACACCGACGAGACGGTATATACGGGTATAGATAATTTGGTGGAGGCATGGGAAGCAGCCCCCAATACGGGCATCCAGGTCTTAGTTATCTATGAGAGTTCTACCAGTGCCACAGGATACCACACTAGACATATGATGCATGGATTGGATTACTATAGTTATGATGGCGATACATTTTATGCCTCGAATGATAGTAGGGCAACACCGGGAACCATCCTCTATGGCGAATGGACAACTGATGAACAATTTGAAGAGCTCAGACAGCGAGCCTTTAACAACTATGATCTATAACGTAGGATGGTGGAGTCAGTGGCATTAACATTCTATCTGAGTAATGATACTTCAGACCTTGGAGCGGCGGACGGTTTTAACCGCTACCTCAACGATGCTACTGGCACAGCAGGCAGTATCAGTATCTCATTGACGCACGGTGGCCCCATACAGATGACCGGTTATGCTTTCACTCGTTCTGGTGCATTATCGAGTGCTACCTGGACAGATGATAGTATTACCGTCTATGTTAAGGTTACAACCTCCGCTGAAATTGATCTGCGGCTCACCGCCGCTAGGGTTAATGATAGCGGTGTCATACAAACTGAGGGTAGCCAATCAGCTTATATTAGCCTGAATACAACCGGCGTGAAGACATTCACGATCGCATCGA
>PXEC01000007.1 GCA_003566255.1 Candidatus Peregrinibacteria bacterium
TGGAAAGCCAAGCGTGAAGGAGCTTTGGATCCGGTGAGCTATAAACTACACCACGCCGTTTTAATATCGGTGCTTACGCTTGTGGTATTTTCTGTAGGCGCGGTTTACAGTGTTTACGGAATTTTTGCGTAAACGAATATGATTGAAAAAACGGGGAGGTTACATCTTCCAGATGCGTTTTGCAAACTTCCAAATGAAACGCGCTACCACTATGAGAATGAGTAGGTAGATGGCGAATTGAACAATGAAGAGCGCCAAAGTTATAAGCCCGAGCGAGAGGCCTTGTACGGTTTTGTTTAGGTCGTTCACCAAATTTTTGGCGGATTCTTTCCATGATTCTTTGATTTCTTTTCCATCGAAGAAAATGCTTTCCGTTATGTTGATGTAGAAGTATGTGTACTTGAGCCGGTCCATTTGTCTTGCTTCTTGTTGTGCGAGTCTGTTCAGTTGTTCATTTATGTTGATTCTTTCCCGGGTTAATCGTTCCACTGTCTGAATTTTACTGTCTATTATTTTTGCGAGTGCTTCGGCATCTCTGGTTTCTGTCGCGAATTTTGAAATCTCATCATAGGCGTTTAGAGCGTCTTCCAGAGTTTCCTCTATAGCTTCTCTCTTTTTTTCCAATACTTCTCTTTCGTCAAGCAGAGACTCTATTGATCTTTGTATTGTGTAGGTTGTTTTGCTCAGATCTTTAGGGCTCAGGTCTTCCAGTACAGACAAGACTTTTTCAGCATGCGGAACTTGCACTTTGATCGTGTAGCGACAGCTCTTATCGGTTTCCGTCGCACTTTCAAAAATTACGTAATCGAAGGACTTTAGATTTGTTATTGTTTCGCAGTCTTTTTCAAGTGTGCGTGTTTCAATACTGACATTATATTCCGTTATTTCGTAATCTTCCGCGTCTTCGTCCACTGCTCCATCAATTGGAGGCATTGGAGGAATTCCTATTTCTGCCGGTGACATGTCTGCCACGCCCATTCCCGGCGGAACCATTGCTCTGTCATACATGGCCATTTCCGGATAGGCCATATCGATTGCGTATTTTGGCGCGACTTCTCCAAAGGATCCAATGGATCTTTCAATTGTATCCACTAGTGGTCTTGCAAGTGTCGCCAGAATGACCAACACAACCAGGCCTCCTAGCACAATGCCTGTTGTTTTAAGCGTTTTTGAAAATTTTGAGGGTTTAAGTTTTGGCATGGCTTAATTATATTCTTAGTTTTTTGAGATGCAAGCAATAAAAATGGAGCCACCGAGCGGGATTGAACCGCTGACCTCTCCCTTACCATGGGAACGCTCTACCAACTGAGCTACGGTGGCTTAAGTGGCTGGTTTTGCTTGGAACGCGTCGCTAATTTACAGCGGATTTCTTATGAATTCAATCTATTTGTCCGAAAAACGCAGGCAGGTTGGAGAGCCCCTCTCAACTTTTGCGGCTAAGAGGATTTCTCCAAACTCTATCTGTTTCGCCGGCATTCTATTACAAAGTTTGGGGCGTTGCAAGTTCTTTGGCGCTCTACTTCTTGACATCGGCGTAAAATCGTATAGGATTGCTCCGAAATTTAATAAATTTTATGGCGAAAGGAAAAAGTCAGTATTGCACATGGTATTGTTCGGTCTGTAATCGGGCAAATTACGTAACTTATTACGATAAACGAAGGGACGCCGATATAACCAAAGAGTTAAGCAAGTTCTGTCCTCAATGCAGGAAGCACGAAACGCATAAGAGAAAAGACACGAAAAAAGGAAATTGATTCTTTGAGGGATTTTGTTGCGGGGCTTTTGCGCGTTTGGTAATGTTTGTTTGTTGTATTTTTTAAATTGCTTCTCATGAAGAATTTCAAGTTTTTTCCCGTGCTTGTTTTGTGTGTATTTTCGTTGTTTGTTTTGGCCTCTTGCGGATGGAGAACTCTCAACAGGGACGCCGTGATGGAATCCGTTTTTCCGGAAGACAGCTATATCGTCTTTGTTTTGGACACTTCCAATGAAAATCAAATGGCTAATCTTCGCGGATTGATGGGGATGTTTCCCGAACCGGATGAAGATTTGTCCATGATCTTGTCTATGATGAACCCTTTGATGGCTCTTGGGGACAATTTTGAACATGAACATCTGGAAGCATTTCTTGAAGAGCCTTTTCGTTTGGGTTTTGCCGCGAGAGGAGAAGAATTTACCGGCATGGAAGTTGATCGGACAAAAAATACCGCTTATGCCTTAGCTCCTGCGGAGCGCCCTATGGATTTTGATGATCCGGCCGTGTGGATGGATCCACCGGACACTTCGGGGTTGATGGATTATCCTTTTGGAACGCCTGCTCCGGGAGCTTCTTTTGGCCTTGAAGAGGAATTTTATTTTGCTATTGAGTCCCAGGCGGCACATGTATTGGAAGAGGCGCTTACGGAATTGAAGAAAGAAAACCCGGATGTTCTTTTGTTTGAAGAGACGCGCGGGGTGAAATATTGGAGGTTTAAAGACGATGAAGTATCTATTGTCCGCTACGGGGACATCTTTTTTTCGTCAAATAAAGATGATGCTGTTGAAGAAGCCGTTGCCAGACTTAACAAGGGAGAGGTGTTTTTTGTGCCGGATAAAGAAATTGAAAGTTTAGCATATTTTTATGTGGGAGATTTCAGTGGCATGGATTTTGGAGGATTCGGGTTAAGTCCCGATTTTCTGGGTGCCGCTTGGAATTATCTTATAGTTGAAGCCGATGGGGTCAGAGTTTTGGGAAAGCAGGAATTTGTAGGTGATGAGGGAGACTTGGAGGCTAGCGGAATCGGAGTTGAGCATGATTTTGGCTTGGCGAAAAAGGTCGGGGGGGAGGGAGTGTTTTTTTACAACGAAAATTTTAATCTGTTGTTTATCGTGGATATGATTTTGGAAGTGTTGCCTTTTGATGTTGGATTTGATGCTCCGGCGGCTTTGGTTGGATTGAAAGCCGAATCTTTCAGAGGTCTTTTGGACTCACCTTTTGCTTTTGTTATTTCCCATACCGGAAGGGTTGTACCAAATATGGGTTTTTATCTTGATGTCGGGGAGGATAAGGCCGATGACGCGAAGATGGTTGTATCTGTTTTAAGTGCATATTTGGATGAGGTTACTACGGAATTTGAGGATATTATGACTCTTTATGGACAATCTGCGCCCGAAGATATTTTGCAAAAGGATGTTGTTCCGATGAAGGGAACCGCTTTGCACAGAGTTACTTTCAATTTGAGCGATTATGATGATGACGTTGTCTCTTCAATCGGGGATCTGGAGGTTTATTACGGGGTTACGCCGGATAATGTTTTGGTGCTGACTTTGCATGAAAATTTCACAGATTTTTATGGAAAGGATGTTGTTTTTGACGGGGAAATTTTTGAAAAGATCTATGGAAATGTTTCCTCTGTCGGGAACTCGGTGACGTACTTTGATTTCGGCGTGTTCTCCGAAGTTTTGTACGGGGTTGCCGGTCTTGGAGGGGCAGGCGAAGAATATGACTCCATGATCAGGCCTTTTCTTGCGCCTTTAAAGTTTTTTGTAAAAGCCGATTATTATGAGGACGGATTTTTGTGGTCGGATGCTTTTGTGGCGATGGAAGAGGTGGAAGGTGTTGAAGTTGAAGAAGATAAAGATGCCCGGATTTTGAGGTGATTAGTTGATTTAGCGGGAGGAATCTGTAAACTGTTGAGGCAAATTGAAATACAGGCCCATGGTGTTAATGGTAGCACGTCGGTCTCCAAAACCGAAAGTAGGGGTTCAAATCCTCTTGGGCCTGCCAGAGGCGGTCTCTTTTTTACAGCCGGGGCATGGGGCTGATTTTTTTGCGGAACCCCTTTCCGTCAAGGCTTTTTTTGCGGCGTGAAGGCATAGAATCGCGCATTTTTCTCGTGCGGGGCTGATGGGGATGTTCAGCATTTTTTTGATGTCTTCGTCTGTGATTTTCTCTATCTCTTTTGGAGTTTTTCCAATCAGTTTTTCCGTCAGCATGGATGCCGAAGCCTGACTTATCGCACAGCCTTTTCCGCAAAAGGTGGCTTTGCTGATCTTTTCTTTACCCGTTTTTTTGTCTTTTTCGATTTTCAGGTTTATGCGGATTTTGTCGCCGCAGAGTGGGTTGTCTTCTTTTGCGCAGGTTGTTGCGTCCGGGAGGGGGCCTTCGTTTCTCGGGTTTTTGTAGTAGTCCAAAATTATTTCCGTGTAGATGTCCATGGGTGATTATTCAAATATCTTTATCGCTTTTTTCAGGGAGTCGCAGGTTTTGTCGATGTCTTCCGGTGTGTTGTAGATGTGGAAACTGATGCGGGCGGTGGCGGGGATGCCCAGTTTTTCCATGAGGGGTTGGGCGCAGTGGTGGCCGGCGCGGATGCAGATGTTGTCCTGGTCCAGAACGGCGGCTATGTCATGCGGGTGGATGTCTTTCAAAGTGAAGGATATTACAGGGCCGGCTTTGTCCGCGGGGGGGATTAACAGATTTATACCTTCTATTTCTGAGAGTTTTTTAACCGCGTATTCAAAAAGTTTTTTGTCGTTTTCTTCTATTGTTTTGAATCCGATTTTGTTGATGTAATCAAGTGCCGCGCCAAAGCCCATTATACCGCCTATATTCGGAGTTCCGGCTTCAAATTTCACGGGTGGGTCCGCGTATTCGGAATCGTATTGGGAAACGCTTTTTATCATGTCGCCACCGAACATAAAGGGAGGCAGATCGGCCAAAAGTTCCTTTTTCCCGTATAATATCCCTACTCCGGTTGGGCCCAGCATTTTGTGAGAAGACATCGTGAAAAAATCGCAATTAAGGGCTTGCACATCAGTTTTTTGATGTGCCGCGCTTTGTGCTCCGTCAACCAAAACCAATGCATTTTTTTTGTGAGCGGCCTCAATGATTTCTTTAAGAGGAGTTTTTGTTCCAAAGACGTTTGACATGGAAGTTATCGCTACCAGTTTTGTTTTTGGGCTTAAAATTTTGTGATATTCGTCCATATCCGGTGTGTAGTCGGATTTTATCGGGATCACTTTCAATTTTGCCTTTTTTCTTTTGACCACTTCCTGCCAGGGGACCAGATTTGAATGGTGTTCCAGTTCGCTTACTATTATCTCGTCATCTTGTTTGATGTGTTTTTCTCCGAATGTGTATGCCAGAAGGTTTATCGCTTCCGTTGTGTTTCTTGTGAAAATAATTTCTTCCGGTGTGCCGGCATTTATGAAAGTGGCGGTCTTTTTTCTGACGTCTTCGTATTGAATGGTCGCTTTTTCCGACAAAGTGTATATTCCGCGGTGGATGTTGGCGTTTGAAGTTTTGTAATAATCCGTTATGGCGGTTATCACCGACTCGGGTTTTTGCGTGGTTGACGCGCTGTCCAGATAAATGAGCTCTTTACCGTCTTTTTTGACGGATTTAGTCGCGAATATCGGAAAATCTTTTTTTAGTGCTTTTGAATCTTTCATCGGTTTTTTAATGAATTTTCCAGTTCTTGCGATAGTGTTCTGCGAATTTCTTCATCCGGGATTTCTTTCAAATCCGTTTCCAGAAAGCTTTTTATCAATATGCTTTCCGCTTCTTTCTCATCTATTCCCCGTGTTGTTAAATAGAAAAGAGTTTCTTTGTCCGTTTTTCCCATCGTGGCTTCGTGTCCCGCCGATACTTCATTGTTCTTTATTTCCATTGAAGGCAGGCTTGTCACTTTTGCGTTTTTTGACAACATCAAGCTGTGATGTGAAAGATGACTGTCCGCAAACTGCGCGTTTGATTGTATTTTTATATGCCCCCGATAGTCAACTTGAGAATCATCAAACATTGCGCCTCGGATCAGGAAAGAAGCCTTTGTTTTCGGCGCGTTGTGCAGTGAGGCCGTTTTGAAAGGAAACTTTTCTTTGGTTTTTCCGTGTATCAGAGCTATAAAAATCACTTTGCTTTCGGAACCTTCACAATGGAAGTTTATTTCTTGAAACTCACTCCATCCTTTTTTGAGAATTGTCGCAAAAATCAGCGTGCTTTTTTCTTTCAGGTAAATATCGCTGTGTTGCAGGGTGTCCGTTATTATCGTTCTTTTTTCGTTCGGCTTGATTTCCAGCTTTTTGGGCAGTTTTTCAAGAAATTCCGGCATATTTGCGAGTTTTGTTTTTTTCATCATATTTCCAGTTCCAAAAGCCTGTTTAATTCAAGGGCATAATCTATCGGGAGTTGTTTTATTATCGGATTCGCGAAGCCGTTTACCACTGAAGAAACTGCTTCTTCTTCGCTTAACCCCCTGGACATCAGATAAAAAAGTTGATCCTCTTCTATTCTTGAGACGGTTGCTTCATGCGCTACGGAGACTTCATCTTCTTCCACTTTGATCAGAGGATATGTGTTTGATACGGACTTTTTGTCTAGCAAAAGCGCGCTACATGCAACATGGCTTTTTGTTTCTTTACAGCCTTTTTCCACTTTTACCACGCCTCTGTAAGTGTTTTTCCCGCCGTCTTTGCTTATTGATTTCGATACTATTTTTGAAGTTGTTTTCGGTGCCATGTGGAAAATTTTCGCGCCGGCGTCCTGATGTTGGTCTTTCCCCGCGAATGCCAATGACTGGATTTCTCCGCTTGCGCCGGTTTCTTTGAGGAATATTGCCGGATATTTCATTGTTAATTTTGAGCCCAGATTGCAGTCCAGCCATGAAACAGAGGCGTCTTTGTGGGCATGGGCTCGTTTTGTCACCAAGTTGTATATGTTTTTTGACCAGTTTTGTATTGTTGTGTACTGGATTTTTGCTCCTTTCTTCGCGATTATTTCCACTACTGCCGCGTGCAGGGATTGGGAAGAATGTGCCGCCGCTGTGCAACCTTCCATGTAATGAACTTGCGAGCCTTCATCCGCTATTATCAATGTTCTTTCAAATTGGCCTGTTTTCCGCGCGTTTATTCTGAAATAAGCCTGTAACGGAAGGTCCACTTTTGTATTTTTGGGGATATAAACAAAAGATCCGCCGGACCAAACCGCTGAATTGAGCGCGGCGAATTTGTTGTCTGTAGAGGGGACGACTGTGCCGAAATGTTTTTTGAAAAGTTTCGGGTATTTTTGGAGTGCCGATTCCGTTGATTCAAAAATGACGCCTTTTTCTTCCAGCTCTTTTTTCAGAGAATGATAAACGATCTCCGATTCCAGCTGTGCTCCGGTTCCTCCCATAAAATTTTTATCCGTTTCCGGCACACCCAGTTCTTCAAAAGTGCATCGTATTTTTTGCGGGACTTTGTTCCAGCTTGTTTGAATTCCCGTTTTCGGTTTCAGGTAGTATTGGAGATCTTCAAAATCCAGTTCGCTTAAGTCATCGGTCCATTTTGGGAGTGGGATTTTTTTGAA
>PXEC01000101.1 GCA_003566255.1 Candidatus Peregrinibacteria bacterium
CCCACAAAGAAATATTCCTCAATGCGATTACCGGGTCCTTAAACAACGCACCAATAACAGCGACCTTAAGTAGATCATCATCCACATTTGATGTTTTCGAACGTTTTTTCAAAAGGACAAAAGCAATCAAGGGATTTTGCTCGGCAATATAATAAAAAGCCTGCCTCGCACATTTTTCTTCCCAATGGTTGAGATAAAAAAACTTAACGGCTCCTGGGTCTTTGTCCACCGCATTTTTTATAGCAACTTCAAAAAGGCTATCCGAACCGGGCAAATCTTTATAAAGATGAAAATCACGCAAGATACCTCCGGGATCACGTTTTAACCTTCGCAAAACCTCCCCATCTCCCCCACTTTCTTCAATCGCCTTTAAAGTCGCAGAAGAAACTTCACCTCTAACATGTCCAACACCAGAAAAATCCAACACTCCATCATCACTTTCAGATTTAGCCTCTAAATCGGGCAATGGTTCCTGATCGGCAAACTTCATTTTTTATTTTTATTTTGTTTTCGAAAACTACTTAAATAGTAAAATAAAAAGAGTGAATTGTCAAACTATTGTAACCAATAAACAAGTGCATTTTCTGCATTATAATCCGGAGCGCGGGGAGGTGGTGAATTTCTGAAGAGCCATAATAGGAAGCAGAGCCGCTCACATGTGAACGGCGTCCCCTGCAACCCCGACACCATTTTAAAAAAATGGTGCGGGGTGAAAGGGGGCTGCGCTCCGACTCAAAGAAATTCACCACCTCCCCGCACTCCTTGCACTCCAATGCCGCAAATGCCCCTATCCCCTTCTCGTTTTTATGATATTATGAAAAAAATGAGCAACAAAAAAACAACAAGAACGGAAAAAGACTCTTTGGGCACCGTAAAAATCCCGAAAACCGCGTACTACGGAACAACGACTCAAAGAGCTCTGAACAACTTTCAAATAAGCGGCCTTCACGCACCTCGGATTTTTCTTGAAAGTCTTGGCATCGTAAAACTTGCAGCCGCCGAAACAAACACCTCCCTGGGTCTGATTAAAAAAACTCACGGAAAAGCAGTCAAAAAAGCGTGCGAAGAATTCATACAAGAAAAGTTTGAAAAAGAATTTATTTTGGACGTATTCCAAGCCGGAGCGGGCACAAGCTACAACATGAACGCCAACGAAATAATTGCAAACCGCGCGAACGAAATTTTAAAAGCTCCAAAAGGAAGCTACAAATTCATACACCCCAACAATCACGTAAACATGGGGCAATCCACAAATGATGTAATCCCCACAGCTACAAGAATCGCGATACTTTTTTCGATGCCGGAACTACTAAAAGCCATTCACGAGCTTGAAAAAACTTTCGCTCAAAAAGCAAAAAAATACGCGAAGACAACAAAAGTTGGAAGAACACATTTACAAGACGCGGTCCCCGTAACCTTCGGCCTTATATTTGACGCGTACCGCGAAGCTCTAAAAAAATCACGGGAACTAATAGCTCAATCGTCACAAAAAATGCAAGTCCTCGGGATTGGAGGAACGGCTTTGGGAACAGGCATAAACGCACATCCGAAATACAGGAATTTAATGATAAAAAATCTAACAAAATCAACCGGAATAAAATTCACATCGGCTAAAAATCTAACGGAAGCATTAAATAGCATGAACGATTTTATGATCCTTTCTTCATCGTTAAAATCGCTTGCCACAGACCTTCTGAACATATCGGAAACCTTCAAAATAATGGCGACGGGACCAAAAGCCGGACTAAGAGAAATAATTTTGCCGCCGGTTCAACCCGGTTCTTCAATAATGCCCGGAAAAGTAAATCCATCAATAATAGAAGCGTTGGAAATGATATGCATACAAGTATCCGGAAACGATAAGTGCACAGAAATGTCCGCCCAAAAAAGTCAGTTTGAATTAAACATTTTTTGCCCGCTGATAATGCACAACATTTTACAATCGATGAAAATTTTAACGAACGGAATAAACATGTTTAACGACCTTTGCCTAAAAAAAATGGAAGTGAATGAAGAAGTTGTAAAAATGGAATTTGAAAAAAGTTTATGCACCGCAACGGAACTCGTCCCAAAAATAGGCTACGCTCAAACATCGGAAATAGTAAAAAGCGCGTTAAAAAACAAAACCACCATCAAAGAGGAACTTAAAAAAAGAAAGCTCTAAAAAACACGAAACGTCCTCGCTATAGATTCAAACTCCTCCAGATGATCTGAGAACCAAACACTCGGAACACGGAGATAGACTTCATAAACAGTGGCTCCGTTTTTACTCATCGTAAAAAAATGTCGGATAGCTTCCCCTTCTATTGCTTCATCAACGTAGTAACCTGACAAATTATCGAATTCAACATATTCAACACTATAACCCAGATACTCCGCGGAAACATAATCCCCAATCATCCTGTGTTCACTTTCATTCTTAAAAGATTTTACGCCGATTCCAATATGATAATCGCCCACATCTCTGGTCAAAAACACGCCATGTTCAAAATATTCGACATTAAAAGCCTCCGGCAGATCTATATCAAAGCCATATTCGCCGCGCATGTGGGAAACTTTGTCGGTCAAAGAATCAAAAATATTATCCACATGTAATTTACATCCGGAAATATCATTCGCGTCACGGAAAGCCCAAATCCCAAAATTTTTCTCCACCATGGATTTTCCATACAAAATCACTGCATCATCAAGTTTCCAAGTTTCAACACCTCCTCCTCTGATACTTCCTATGTTCACATACACTTCTTCCAAATCCTCCCTCCCCTTAATAAGAGATTTCAGTTTTTCAAAATTCCCAAAATTCACCACCTCACAATCATCATCAAAAAACTCTATCCGCTCCCCTACAATTACAGCTCTCTCGGGATACAAAAAATAATACTCATCGCCGTTTATAACAAACTCATGAGTAGCCAGATCCTCCTCATATTCAGGGATTATCTCCCCGCCGCAAGCCGAAAAAACAAAAGCAACAACAAACAAAAAATAAATTTTCTTCATGACCGGAAGATAGCAAAATTTTTTGAAATATACCAGCACTTCACGTCAAAATATCAACATTGACATCCCGCCGTCTCACGCATAAACTGCTGTCGATATATAAATAAAACAGAGAAAATGACAAACAGAAGCTCAAGCAAACAGCACGGACTTGTCGGGAACATACGCCCAAAAAGCAAACTTAGAAAAAGAAAGAACAAAGAGAAAGCCAGACAAAGAAGAGAAGAAAGACAGGCACAAAAAGCTACACAGACTTAAGAGTTTTAAGAATTTCCCCTACAAGAAAATGGGATCCGGTCACAACAAGGACCTGATCCTTTTTTATTTCTCCCAAAATCTCAACAAAAGCTTTTTTGCAATCCGCCTTAAAAGAAATTTTTTCGAAAAAAGGGAGTTTTACAGTCTCAAATTCTGTTCGGCCCATTGATCGCTCCAAACGAGGCAAAGTAGTAAAAATAACGGATTCCGTAACGCCGGATAAAACCTTGAAAATCTCTTCAATCCGCTTTCCCTTCAAAACCGAAATCAAAAAAACAAATTCTTTTTTTGGAAAATGGGACTTCAGCGCCTCAACCAGCGCCGTCATACTCGCTGGAGTATGGGCCATATCAAAAACAACAGTCTTATTATCAACCTCACGCACATCAAATCTTCCGATCAACCTGAAATCTTTAACAATCTCATCAAAAACTCCCGAGTCCAGACTTCCGGTCAACATCTTGATAGCCTCAAGCGCGGTTGCTTTATTCTTACTCACGGCATCAACCTTTTCCACATCCGGCTCAACAAAATACACATCGCTCCTCCACTTCAATTTACTCTCGATTATTCTTAGAGCCTCCTCGCTTTGCGGTCCCACGACCAACGGAACGCCTTCCTTCATTATCCCCAATTTTTCATAAATGATTTTCTCAAGATCTTCTCCGAAAATATCAGTGTGCTCCATCTCCACGCCCGTCAGGACAGTAACCTTCGGAGAAATCACGTTCGTCGCGTCAAGTCTGCCTCCCAGACCCGTTTCAATGATCGCGTATTTTACATTTTCATCAGAAAAATATTTCAGCGCCAAGACGGTCAGAATTTCAAAGTAAGTAAGGCCAAAATCTCCCTTCCTCTCGATAAATCGCTTCAAATCTTCGACATACAAAGAGAACAATCGTTTAGAGATTTTCTCCCCGTTGATTTGAAATCGTTCACGGATATCCAAAATATGCGGAGACGTATAAAGCCCCGTTTTTTCTCTTTTTGCCCACAAATCCTCCGCCATCATCGTGCAAACGGACCCCTTTCCTTTGGATCCCGCCACATGGACAAAATCGATTTTTGAATAGTCCACCCCGAAAATCTCCAAAAAATTTCGGACTTTTTGCAGATCAAAATCCCTCTCTCCATATTCAAAATTTACAAGCCTTTCATAAGAAACAAACCGATCCAAATATTCAAGCGCGCTTTCAAAATCCATATAATCTGATATAAGTATACGAGACGATGTTAATTAATAATGTTTAGAAAAAAAAGAGAAATCCCAAAATACAGGTTCAAGTACGGCAAAACTCCTATAAAAAAGGGGAAGACTTATCAAACCCGCGGATTTCAAAGAATAAAAAAGAAACCGACAAGGATCTTTAGAAGAATCGGAAAATCCCTGAGTCTAGCGTTCTTCCTGGCGATATTTATATTACTTTTCTACTGGCTCTTTTTCTCGGGTTTCTTCAAAATTTCAGAGATCGAAATTGTAAACGAAACATTTGAGAACGAAATCCTAACGGAACGAATCCACGAAAATCTCGAAAACCTGATGGACAAAAACATATTTTTTGTAAAAACCGAAAAAGTCGAAAATCAAATACTGGATTCCTTCCCCGAGCTCGAAGAAATAAAAGCCAAAACAAAATATCCATCCACATTAACAATAACCTTCCAGCAATACGATCTTGTCGCGAATGTAATAAATCAAAGTTCCGTAATCAAAAAAAGTTACATAATAAATTCCATCGGCTACATAGTCAGAGAAGATTTTGAAAATCCTTCTCTCCCATACATAGTAATAAAATCGGACGAACCGATAAACACAGAAACACAAGCAATAGAAGCAAAAAGACTGAATTACATATTGGAATCGATAGAATACTTTCAAGACAAATTCGGAATGAGAGTAATAGAAGTTGAATACAAGCCGATCCCGCGTGAAGTCCACATCCTCACTGAAAGAGATTTTAAAATATGGCTGGACATACAACACTCATACGAAAGCCAACTCAGAAAACTAAAAAAAGCGGTGATAAAATTAGATATCCACAGAGAAAATTTGGAATATATAGACCTTAGGATTGCGGGAGGTAGCGGGGATAGGATAATATACAAACGAAGATAACAAACTTATAAAATGGTCTGGATATTACTTGGCGCGTTGATCGGAATAATAATGGGACTAACAATAGATATTCCCATACCTGTTCCTTACATAAAATACACCGCGGTAATAATAATAGTCATACTGGACTCCTTGTTCGGAGCCGCGAAAGCGGAAGTGAGCAAAGAAGACTACAGTCCCTCAGTCTTCACCACCGGATTGATCTTCAACATAGCACTGGCTCTAGGAATAACTTTACTGGGAGAAAGACTTGGATTGGATCTGTATTTGGCAGTGACCGTTGTCTTCACTCTCAGAATATTCGCAAACCTCAGCGTGCTAAGACAAGCATTTCTTAAAAGAATAAGAAGGTAGAAACGCAAAACTGTCAACTCGGCTGTTTTGTGCAAATCCCATTATTTGTGTTATAATGCGGGAAGAAAATAAATTAAAAGAAAAATAAAATGTCACAAGCATCCAAAATCGCACTTCTGAAAGAGATGATCGATTCCGCCGAATCAAATCTTAGATCAGCAAAACAAATCATTATCGAGCTCGGCGGATCTTCGTTGGAACAGAAAAATATTTACAGCAAAATGGCGGAAAACCTGCCGGAAACAGACGACGACTCCATAATAGAGGGAGTATTTGACGGGCAAAACATGACCGGAAACAACGAAAAGCAGTATCCCGTCCCCGCAAACTACGCGAGCAAATCAAAATTAATTCCGGGAGATATACTAAAGTTAACGATAAAGGAAGACGGAACATTCCTCTATAAACAAATAGGACCGATAGAGAGAAAAAAAATTGTAGGCATCCTTACTTTTGAAGACGGGCAATACAAAGTAATAGCGAACGGAAAAGCATATAAAGTTTTGCTAGCTTCCGTCACATATTTCAAAGCGGAAGTAGGAGACAAAGTCACGCTTGTAGTTCCAGCAGTGGAAGACAGCGAATGGGGCGCAATTGAAAATGTTCTTCCAAAAGACACGGAAATCCCCATGGTCGAATAAAAAATAACAAAAGACAATATGGACGATCCAAAAATTCAACCTACAGGAGACAAAAGTCCGCACGAAATCCCGTTGGACCAATTAGCCGGAGATCAAAACCCCGAACAACCAACTCCGCCAACCCAGCCGGCTCCACCCGCGGCACCGCAAAAAACCCCACCTCCACCAAGCGAGAGACCACCACAAGCACCACCTCAAGAAGTACCGCAGGCTCAACCTCAAAAAACATCTCAAGAACCGCCACAAAAACCACCTCAATCACCGACACCGGAACCCTCCCCCGAGGATCCCAAAAAGAAGAATTTATTCAAATTCATCATAATAGGAATATCAATAGTGATTCTGCTAGCGGTAGGCTATCTCGTATACGGATTTTTATCCGAAGATAGACAACCTGTAGAAGCCCCACCTCCGGATCCATCATTCGCTCCCCCGGAGGAAGATATCGAAATGGAAGACGTAATAAACGATTTAAAAGAAATTTACGAAGTTGATGAAGCGCCGCCCGGAATACATTTTGATTTTCCGGAAATGGACGAGGAAATAATAGAAGATGACTACCCAGAAGAGCCCGAAGAACCAGAGGAACCCGAGGAAGAAGACTGGGAAGAAGAGGAAATAAGAGAAATCCCGGAGCCGGTAACCCCCGAACCGATAGAAAGAATTCCTCGCTA
>PXEC01000159.1 GCA_003566255.1 Candidatus Peregrinibacteria bacterium
CTGGCTGAAATTTTTGGGGAAAAGAATAGCTCCAAGTTTAGCACTGGGGTCCTCGACAGAAAAACTCATCATGTAGGCCCCGGACTTAGTCAATATTTTTCTCACATCGCCGACAAGACCGACGACATGGATTTTTTTGCCTATATGTTGCTTTGTAAGTTTGGCAATCAAATTTCCTTTTTTCGCGATGTAGTTCGTCAATCCTCTCAATGGGTGGCCGGAAACATACATCCCCAAAAACTCCTTCTCCCATCTTAAACGTTGAATTCCGGTTGATTTAGGAACATCTCGTAGATTAAAATCCGCCGACCCGCTTTTATCATCGCTTATGACACCGAAAATATCAGTCTGTCCGGCGAGAGAGGATTCATGCGCGTACTTGGAAAAAGTAAAGATCTCCTCATGATTCTCTGCAATTTGATTTCTATCCCCAAGTTCATCAAGAGCCCCACTGCACGCCAAGGCTTGAACAGTTTTTTTGTTCAAGTTATGGGGAGGAACTCTCGTGGCAAAGTCTTCCAAAGATTTAAAAGGTCCGCCGCTATCCCGCACAGCCATTATTTCTTTTATGGGTCCTTCCCCGATTCCTTTTATAGCTAAAAGACCGAATCTGATAGTTTTGTCGTCAACAACCGTGAAATTTGAGAAAGATTCGTTCACGGAGGGGGGAAGAACATCAATCCCCATTTCGGCACATTCTCTTATTTCCAGAACAACGCGATCGGTATTTCCGGCGTCACTGCACAGAAGAGCCGTCATGAACTCAACGGGATAGTGGGCCTTCAAATAGGCTGTTCTGTACGCTATCAAGCCATAGCCAACCGCATGTGCCTTGTTAAAACCGTAACCCGCAAAAGGCTCTATAACGTTCTCAAAAACCTTGCGGGCAAAATCTTCCTTATGTCCGTTATCAACCGCCCCTTTTACAAATTTTTCTCTTTGTTCGACCAAAAGAGTAGAGATCTTCTTCCCAACTGCTTTTCTCAAAATATCGGCTTCGCCAAGACTGAATCCCGCAAAATCACGCGCGATTTGTAGAATTTGCTCCTGATAGACCGCGACACCATAAGTGGGCTCAAGAATGGACTTAAATGAATCGTGCAGATATTTTATTTTCCCCGGATTGTGCTTTCCCTTTATGTAAGTGGGAATCCATTCCATCGGACCGGGGCGATACAAGGCCCCCATAGCGACAATATCTTCAAATTTAGTGGGTTTGAGTTCTTTCAAATATCTTTTCATTCCCGCGGATTCCAGCTGGAAAACACCGGTGGTATCGGCTTTTTGGAGAAGCTTGAAGGTTTTTTCATCGTCGAAGGGGAGGGTGTCCACGTCAATCTCCATATTTCTGGTGCGCTTTAGGATTTTTACAGTGTGATCGATTACCGTAAGATTTTTAAGTCCCAAAAAGTCCATTTTCAAAAGGCCCAGATTTTCAAGAGGAGATGCTGAAAATTGGGTGACAATTTCATCTTTGTTCCCGGAGGCTGTTTGAAGTGCGGTATAATCGGTCAGAGGGTTTTCAGAAATGACGACCGCGCAAGCATGCGTGCCCGCGTGTCGCACGGTTCCTTCCAAGCGCTTGGCATAATCCAATAAAACTCTGGCTCGCGGATTATTTACATAAATACTCTTCAGATCGGGGTCTTCGACTATTGAAGTCTCCAGAGGGATGTGCTTGCCCTGAACGGGAGGAGGGATTGTCTTCGCGAGCTGGTCCACTTCCTGATAAGGATACCCGAGAGCTCTTCCCACATCGCGAACAGCCGCGCGAGGGGCCATGGTCCCAAAAGTTATGATTTGAGCCACATTATCCCTCCCGTACTTATCAACAACATAATCAATAACCTCATCACGTCTGTTGTCCGCAAAATCAATATCGATATCCGGCATGCTTATACGCTCGGGATTCAAAAATCTTTCAAAAAACAAACCGTGTTCAATGGGATCAAGATCGGTGATTTTAAGAGCCCATGCCATTATGGATCCTCCAACGGAACCGCGCCCCGGACCAACAATTATTTTTTTCTCACGGGCATATCTTATAAAGTCATAAACAATGAGGAAATATGTTGAAAAGCCCATCTTGTTGACGGTTTTCAATTCGTATTTAAGTCTGTCCATATAATCCTTCGGGATTTTTCCATCCTCAAATTTTTCGCCAAGACCTTCAATACAAAGTTTCTCCAAATAATCTTCCGCGGATTCGTTCTGGGGAGTATCGAAAGAGGGGATAAGATTTTTACCGAATTCGAAATCAACAGAGCATCTGTCCGCGATTTTTACTGTGTTCTCAAAGACTTCGGGGCAATCCTCAAAAGCACTTCTTAATTCTTCCACATTCCTTAAGGAATAATCTCCGTTATATCTCATTCTGTTTTCATCGTTGACGGTTGAGGCGGTTTGGATGCAAAGCAGGATGTCATGGGCGTCACTGTCTTCCGTTCGCGGATAATGAGAATCAAAAGTCAGAACCATTGGCAGTCCGTGTTCTTTGGAAAGTTCTTTCAATCTATTGTTGACGATGGTTTGATTTTCCATCAAAGGGTTATCCTGTAATTCAAGGAAGTAATTATCCTTACCAAAAATTTCAATATGGCGATTTACGATGTCGGCAATTTCTTCTTCGTTACCTGAAAGTATTGCTCTTGGCAGATGCCCCTGCAGACAACCGCTTAAAACGATCAATCCTTTGCAGTACGCTTTTAGCAGGCCGTAATCCACACGCGGTTTGTAATAGAATCCTTCAAGATGAGCTTTTGTCACAAGCTTCAAAAGATTTTCATAGCCTTCTCTGTTTTCCGCCAAAACCGTCAGATGATACGGTTTTGTGTCCGCTTTTCCTTCCTTGTCAAACCTGGTTCGCGGGGCAACATAAAGTTCACAGCCCATGATGGGCTTTATCTCTTCAGCTTTCGCCGCTTCATAAAGCTCAATAAGCCCGTGCACAACACCATGGTCCGTGAGAGCCACGGCCGGATAGCCAAGCTCTTTTGCTCTCAAAACAATTTCCTTCGGACTTCCAAGGCCATCCAGCATGCTGTAGTGCGAATGACCGTGGAGATTAACAAAAGACATATTTATCCGGAATTAGACAATAGGTGCAAATGTAGATGAAAAATCTCCTGGCCGCCGGCTTCTCCGACATTGAACTGCAGCTTATAACCGGCCAGCCCTTTTTTGGCCGCTATGTCTTTCGCACAGTTGATCATGTGCCCGACAATTTTTTCATCCCCTTCAACCATATCCGCGATTGAGGGGATATGCTTTTTGCAAACGATAAGGACATGGGTATCGGCCTTTGGATTTATATCGTCAAAAGCAACGCAAAACTCATCCTCATGCAAAAAGGACGTTCCCATGTCACCGCTTACAATTTTACAAAAAATACAATCCGACATAATCGGATTATAACTACAAAGGACTATTTTTTTCCAGTTCTTTTTTTCAGTTCGTAGACAGCTCTTCCTACGCGTACGAATTGTGGATTTTTTTGAAGATTGAGAGAAATGGTTCCTTTTTTGACGTGCCTTTGAGCCAGAACTCCTTCCAGTATTTCCTGCTTTGTAAGAGGGCTTTTTTTCTTAAGCAAGTCTTCAATTATGTCCGCGACTGTTCCTTGTTTATATCCAAGCTCCTTCAGCGCATAAAGACCTCTTCCCACCAGGACAAACTGATCATAGCGAATAAGCTCGTTATGTACGGCCTGCACTGTCACTACCTTCTTATCAAATCCTGCCTCGGAGATTTTGTTGGCGATTTCAACGAAGTGAAGAGGGCACTTTTCGTTCTTCAGAACAATATAGGCTTTATCTCTTATACTTCTAGGATTGATGTGTCTCCACTCCATAAGACCGAATGCTCCGTTAAGTCGTTTTACCCTTCGATCCAGTTCCATCGAGGAAACGATCATTGGATCAATACAGTTTTCCAGTTTTTCCCCGAGAATTTGCCTCACTTGGACTACAAGTTTTGAATCCTTCATAACATCACCTTTTTTCTTCAAAACTTTAATTCCCGCCTTGATCGTACTTTCAACAAGAGATAAGGGAAGCTCTTCCAAAATCCAAAAAGGAGAATACTGATTATTTTTCTCAATTTTTACAAAATCCGGTTTTATGTTGAGGGCCAACTTGATTATATGGGCATCCACAATATCTTCACTGTTCATATCGTTCAAAATCTCTCCAACCAGTCTTTCTTCTATAAGAACGCCCCCGTTTTCTCTGAGGACACGATCGGCTATTTCGTTCACATGACTTAATCGCGTTGTTTGTACGGTTCGCTTCAGTTTGTTTAAAGCGATTTTTTCGATCTGTCTGATTCTTTCTCTGGTAACAGAAAAACTCTTCCCAATACTTTCCAGCGTCCTGCGTGGCTTGTTGTCCAGACTGAATCTTTTTACAATCACATCCTTTTCCTTATCGGTCAAAACCAAGAACATCTCTTCGATTGCGTCGGAGAGGTTAACTGTTGAGCTGGGCGTGTCTTTATTCATGGTTAAGTTATGTAAAAAGATTTTAGGGCAACAAGATATTCATTTATCAACATTTTGTCAAGCAAGAAATTTGATAATCACGCAATTTTATTTTATAAACAGTAAAAACCTTAGAAAGCGCCCCTCACTTTACATTACATCAAAATCCAGGTCAAATATTTTTTAATAAGAACTATAAGCTTGCAATTTGGGAATCGGGAAGTAAAATGTGAGAAAATTAAACAAGGGCGAGTGGTGGAATGGTAGACACGCTAGTCTTAGGAACTAGTGCCGCAAGGCGTGAGGGTTCAACTCCCTCCTCGCCCACCAGGGATTTGCAAATCTCGCAGGTAGCTCACCAAGGATTTGCTAAACTTTCTCAATCTTCATCTTGAAGTCCACGCTTCTCGCTCCCATGGTCAAACATCCCATTGAAATGATGTCCACGCCGGTAGCCGCGTAATCCTTTACATTTTCTTCCGTTATTCCTCCGGAAGCTTCAAATAAAAGACCCTCGTGGAGAGATTCCTTTTTTATGATATCAAGCGATCCGGCTATTTGTTGGGGGGTCATATTGTCGAAAAGAATAGTCCCCAGCACCCGCAGTTTTTTCTCTTTTATGGATTTATCCGCTTTTTTCGCGACTTCAACAGCCTCATCTTCATCCGAGACTTCTATCTCAATGAAACGGACATCTTCACCGGAAGACTCCAATTTTCTAAAAATCGTTTCAAAATCTCTATCAAGCAGATCCAAATGAGTGTCCTTGATCATCATCGCGTCTCCCAGATTTATTCTGTGTGTTCCTCCTCCGCCCAAAACAACCGCTTTTTTATCCAAAAGCCCCCATAAAGTTTTTCTGGTGGGAGTTATGAGAACATCAAAATCCTTTGTCGCATCCACTATTTTTTTAGTAAAAGTGGCGACACCGCTCATCCTCATGATCAAGTTAAGAACGGTTCTTTCTACCGCGAGAATGTCACGGGCGGCGGATTCCATCTCAAAAAGAGTGTCTCCGGCTTTGAATTGTTCACCGTCCGCGTAGAAGAAGTTTAGCGTAAACTCACCTTTTATACTGGGTCTGAACCTTGCGTCCGCGTCAACAAGAAAATACTGAATCTCCTCGCGGCCTCCGAAGACTCCGTCTTCTCCGGCCACAACCCTCGCTTTGCACCTTTTCCCTTCAGGAATAATCGCCATCGAGGTCTTATCTCCTCCAAAAGCCAGATCTTTTTCCAATTCAAGAAACGTATACCTGAAAACCCACTGCTTATAATTCTCATTGCCAATCTCCAAAAAGTGAGTCGCCCTGTGCGTGAATTCTCTCAAAGCTTTTCTATCCATAATTCTCTATCTTGTTAAGGAGAACATTTTTTCAAACGCTTTCATAGCTTTTTCGGACACCTGTTTTTCCACTTCAACAACCTCTTTTTCTTTTTCCAAAGCCACACAAACCGATTCTAGCGTATTTTTCTTCATATCAAAACACAAATTGCACAAACCCGTAAATTTTTTGGAAGGCAGCTCGCTCCGGAGCCGTTCCGTCATCCCGCATTCGGTCAAAACAAAAAATTCCTTCGCGGGGTCTTTTTTGGCACAATTGATCATGGAACTTGTGCTTGCCACATAATCTGACTCTTCCAAAACGTCTTTTCTTGATTCCGGGTGCGCTATTATTTTCGCATCCGCGGAATTCCTTCTCACGTCATCAAGCATTTCTTTCGTTACAAAATGATGCGCCGGGCAAAAACCGTCCCAGGGGATTATTTCTTTCTCCGGAACTTTACTTGCAACATACGCCGCCAAATTCTTATCGGGCACAAAAATTATTTTATTCCCCGGCATCGCTTTAACGACCTCAACCGCATTGGAGGAAGTACAGCATACATCGGACAAAGCCTTGATTTCCGCGCTTGAATTCACATACGTCACAACTTTCGCATCAGGATGTTTTTTCTTTAAATTTTTCAGCCCTTCCGGATCGATCATGTCCGCCATGGCGCATCCCGCATCACGATGGGGGATTAAGACCTTTTTACCGGGATTTAATATAGCGGCACTCTCAGCCATAAAATTAACTCCGCAAAAAACAATGATATCAGCATTTGTATTTGATGCTTCAATACAAAGTCCCAAAGAATCTCCGATAAAATCTGCAACTTCATGGATCTCCGGCCTCTGATAACTGTGAGCCAAAATAACCGCGTTTTTTTCACGCTTCAATCGTTTGATTTTTTTTAGCAAATCAGCTTTTTGAAGAACTCCTTTCATAAAATAAAATTGCGTTTCGCAAACTACATCACTCCGTGCACATAACGCAACCACAATGTTTTAACCGTTTCAAGAGAGGCTTTCACAAGTCCTGCCAAAATGCCTTTTAGCTCCCTGATCTTAGCCATGACATTCGTCATCCTGTGATAATCCTCACCATGAGGAGAACGCTTCATCCTCATTACGTCCCTTGTAAGCAGATTTATCTCTTTATTAATTTCAGAAGCAATCGCTCTTCTCATTTTTGCCTCGGATGGCATGTTTTCAAGAAGATATTCCCTTCTCTTGACCGGATCCATACCTCCCGCGTCACCGATCGCACCTCCAAGATCTCTGTCCGAAACTTTGGATTCA
>PXEC01000108.1 GCA_003566255.1 Candidatus Peregrinibacteria bacterium
CCTTACCAGAGCGGAAGCCGCCAAAATAATCACAGAGGCTTTGGGGCTGTAAAGTTTTGAAGAAATTAATTGAGAAACAGAGAACAAAAAACTGATAATTCCCCTAAGAATAAGAGAATCAATGGATTCGATATAGGGGCTAATCTTACATGAGGTTTGCCCCTCTCAAAACACTTTGAATGGAATCCCGGCACAAGCCCATTTCTACTCCGATTTTCTCAACCATGCGTGGAGAATAAACCTGATCATCGGGGTAACCACCTTCTCGCAAAGTGGACAGAACTTTTCCCATAGATTCCTCGCTGATCTGAAGAGCAGCAAAACCGAGAACATCACTCACCTGCTCATGTGTTAAAAGGGATTGAGAAGAAGGTTTGTCGAGTCCGCCGGGAATAATCTTTAAGTCAGGACGATCAGATGATCGATGTTCGGGGCAATCCTGTATTTCTGATGGTGGAACAGCTTTAAGCATAAAATCTATTCTTTTAAAAAATAAACACTTAAAAAACACTACAGATATCAGACCCGACAGTCAAATACAAAAACCAAGAACTCTTGATAGAAGCATCCAAAAAGTAGTATTATATATATATGCAAATAGGACACAACTTTACTCTAAAAACACAGGAACTTATAAGCGAAGCTCAAAAGCTGGCAACGGAATATAATCACCAGCAGATTGATGTCGCGCATCTTTTTTACGGGATGCTGGAACAGGAAGGAACCCTCATCGCGCCTCTTCTTAAAAAATTGGAGATATCTTCGGAGAATTTGAAGAAAGAAACGGAAAGATTTTTTGAAGAAATGCCGAAAGTTGAAGGAGGAAGTCAGTATATTTCAGATGATTTGAGGAAAATACTTACGCAAGCGTCAAAAGAATCCCAAGCTTTCAAAGACGAATATATTTCCGTGGAACACATTCTTCTCGCGCTTCTGGAGACAAAAACTTCAATATCTCCGATGTTGAAGGATCAATTTCCGGACAAAAAGGAAATTTTGAAAATGATAAAGGAGCTTCGCGGGAATGACCCCATAACGGATGAAAATCCGGAAGGGAAATTTCAAGCACTTGAAAAGTATTGCCAAAATTTCACGGAACTTGCCAGAAAAGGGAAAATAGATCCGGTAATCGGAAGGAACGATGAAATTCGCAGACTGATGCAGATTCTTGCGCGTCGTACAAAAAACAATCCGGTATTGATAGGAGAACCTGGAACCGGGAAGACCGCGATAGTTGAAGGGCTAGCGAACAGAATAATTGAGGGAGATGTGCCGGAAACTCTCAAAAACAAAGAGGTAATGGCTCTTGATCTGGGAGCGCTTATCGCAGGGACAAAATACAGGGGAGAGTTTGAAGAAAGATTAAAAGCCGTTCTAAAGCAGATAAAGGAACAGGAAGGCAGAATAATCTTGTTTATAGATGAATTGCACACCCTTGTCGGCGCCGGAGCAACGGAAGGTCAAATGGACGCGGCGAATATACTAAAACCCGCACTCGCGCGGGGAGAAATCCACACAATCGGCGCCACAACCCTCAAGGAATATCAAAAATACATAGAAAAAGACGCGGCGCTGGAGCGCCGCTTCCAACCCATTTACGTGGAAGAACCAAGCGTGGAGGACACAATCGCCATCCTTAGAGGAATCAAAGAAAAATATGAACTCTATCACGGAGTAAAAATCCGCGACGAAGCGATAATCGCCGCCGCGACATTATCGGACAGATACATAACGGAACGATTTTTGCCGGACAAAGCGGTTGATCTTATAGACGAAGCAACAGCGGTCCTAAAAATCGACCTGGAATCATCTCCATCGGAGATCGATGAGCTCAACAGAAGGGTGATGCAGCTTGAAGTTGAGCGCGAAGCCCTGAAAAAAGAGAAAAATTCAAAGAACAAACTGGAAAAAATAGAAAAAGAAATCGCGGACAAAAAAGAAAAATTAAATGAGCTGAAGATGATTTGGCAGAACGAGAAGACAATAATAGACGAAATAAATTCCGCGAAGGCGGAAATGGACGAACTCAACATAGAAGCATCCCAGAAAGAACGCGAAGGGAACTTGGAAAAAGTGGCGGAAATAAAATACGGCCGCATCCCGGAGCTTCAAAAAAAAGTAGAAGATCTTGAAAAAAAGCTCAAAGAAACCCAAGGAGAAAGCAAGATGTTAAAAGAAGAAGTCACGGCCGAAGACATCGCGGGAGTTGTGTCAAAATGGACCGGAATCCCAATAAGCAAACTCAACGCTTCCGAATCGGAAAAACTGCTCAACCTGGAGGCGGAACTAAAACAAAGAGTTGTCGGGCAGGATGAAGCAATAGTCGCCGTCAGCAACGCGATCCGCCGCAGCAAAGCAAACATTTCAGAAGAAAACAGACCGCTGGGGTCTTTCTTGTTCCTGGGACCGACCGGAGTCGGGAAAACGGAATTGGCAAAAGCGATAGCGGAATTCTTGTTCAACGACGAAAAAGCCCTCACAAGGCTTGATATGAGTGAATACATGGAGGCCCACAGCGTCGCGAAAATAATCGGATCCCCTCCCGGATATATCGGATACGAAGAAGGCGGACAACTTACGGAAAAGATAAGAAAACGCCCTTACAGCGTCATTCTCTTTGACGAAATAGAAAAAGCTCATCCCCAGATCTTCAACATTTTGTTGCAAATAATGGACGAGGGACACATCACGGACGCAAAAGGGCGCAACGTAAACTTCAAAAACACCATAATAATTTTGACATCCAACATCGGAAGCAAAGAAATTTTGGATTTCAAAGGAGAAAGAAGCGCCTTGAACATAAAAATCAACACCATTCTGCGGGAGTTCTTCAAACCCGAATTTTTGAACCGCATAGACACAACTGTTGTTTTCAACAGACTTGAAGAGGAGCAAATAAAAAACATCGCAAAAATGCAGATAAAATACCTTGGTAAAAGGCTCGCGAAGCAAAACATTCAACTTGAAGTCGATGAAAAAGCTTTGGAATATCTTGCAAAACACGGACATGACCCCGATTTCGGAGCAAGACCGCTAAAAAGATTGATTCAGGAAGAACTGGAAAACCCCCTCGCAGTGGCAATCCTTGAAGGAAAAATAAAAGAAGGCTCAAACGTCACCGCAACCGCGGACAAAAATGGGGTCAGGTGGGGACGCGCCTAGCGCGTCCCGGTGGGCGTTCCGCCGAGCGAAGCGAGGCACAAGGAACGCCGAAAAAAACTGGAACGTGCAGAGCACGTTCCTTGGGGGTCAGGTACAATTTTAGAATGGCCTATTTTGGAGCATCCTCGGAATCAAAACCGGCGGCTCCCAATAATTTGTGAGCTGCTTCGGTGGCAAAAACCCTTCTGACGGGGTCAATCACCGCTCGGGCTATTTTTCCGTCATCCTTTTCCCACTCAATAACGGGGTTGGAAGATAGGGATATAAACCTCCTGCATAACTCAATTTGAACATCATCTCCAAATTGGACCTTAACTGAAGGAGCTTCAGGATAAAAATTACCGGTAACGACAACTCCTCCGCAATCGGACCCGCATACTCGGCGGATACGCCTTTCTTGACGACAATAACAGCCCAATTCATAACACTTAGCTCTGATATTTGCGGCGACTGTATTTATTTCTTGCTGGGCGGAATAGAGAGATGCCCTTTCAGTCCTTAGATTGGAAGCAAGAGTGACTCCTCCTATCCCAAGAAGCAACGCCGCCAACGCTCCCTTTGTCCTGATGGTATTTCTAATACCGCTTATAAGACCGATAGAAGACGGGGCTTCCGCAGTCTGCCGGTTTTTATCGGAACGACCACCTTCAATCATGGTCAATTTCGGTTTTTCTGAGCTCATAAAAAATGTTTTTAAGGTTGAGAAATATAATCGGTTTTTACACTAAGTCAAGATATACGCACAAAGCTGGTAATAACTCTGAAAATCGTTCAAAATAGAGTTATGGACTTTCCTGTTGAATTAGACCCGAAATTATTGGAAAAAGCCCGGGAACTTGGAGTTTCCCCGGAAGATATTGAAGAATCTTTTATCCGCGGCTCCGGACCCGGCGGCCAAAAAATCAACAAAACCGCGAATTGTGTTTATTTGGTCCACAGACCCACGGGAACAACCGTTAAATGTCAACGACACAGAGAAAGGCTAAAGAATCGGCTTTCCGCATACAAGTTGCTCATATTGAAAATTGAAGATCAAATCAAAGGTGAAGAATCCGAACGCGCCAAAAAAATCCACAAACTTCGCAAACAAAAAATTCGTCGCTCAAGACGCGCCAAAGAAAAAATTCTCCAGCTGAAAAAACAAAGGTCGGAAATCAAGGAAACCAGAAAATCCGTCTTCCCATCGGAGAAACAATAAATTGCAACTATCGCCGTTTTTGACAACACCACAGCAAACGGATAAACTTTCCGCATATGTCGGGGTGTAGATTAGTTGGCTAAATCGCATGGCTGGGGGTCATGAGACCGTCGGTTCAAGTCCGGCCACCCCGACCATTTTACTTCCCGCAAATATAATTGTAAAAAACGCACTTCCGTAGTAGCCTTATTGGCGGTGATAAAAAACAATTAACAAAAATCCTATGAAAAAAACATTTCTCACAGCTTTCATCCTGGTTTTATCAACAGCACTGATAACCTCTTGCACATGGCGAACGGAGGACGTTGATATAATGGATTTGATAGACGAGGAAATTGAAGAAACAGAAGAAACCGAAGACGAAGAAGAAGTTGAAGAAGCCGATGTCGTGGTATTTTCACCGCAACCTCATGAAGAAGTCACCTTTCCTTTGACGGTTACGGGCGAAGCCAGAGGAAACTGGTTTTTTGAAGCGGAACTCAATCTGAAACTCCTGGACAACGACGGAAATGAGCTGGTTGAGTGGTTCGCGACTTCTCAGGAAGAAGATTGGATGACGATGAATTTGATTGATTTTGAAGGAGTAATAGAAGAGGTCCCCGAAGGATCAACCGGAGGAACGCTTGTGATTGAAGAAAACAATCCCGCGAGTCCGGAAGAAAGAGGAAGAGATGTCTGGACTTTTGAAGTTCCGGTAGTGTTTTAATCAAATTTTTTCACTTGAATCAAAATGGAGGAACAAAAGCCACAGATGTCCCCGCAGGACCAGGCAAAGGTGGCAGAGTTGGCGGAAAAAGGTGATATCCTAAAGTTAACAAGCAAAGACAGATACAAAACTGTGGATGAACTTTTTGAGAGAAGCCAACCGAATTCCGTCTATTACTCACTTCTGATCTTATCTGTTTTTATAGTTGCGTGCGGACTTTTGCTGGGAAACGCCCCGATTGTAATCGGCGGTATGTTGGTCACTCCCGTGCTCACGCCGATATTGGTTATAGCTTTGGGAATAACCGTTGGGGAATTGAAGCCGATGCTAAGCCCGGCCCTGTTGATTTTGAAATCGGTACTGTTGACGATAGCAATTTCCGGAGTGATGGCTTTTGCTTTCGGAGTAACGGAGCTGGAAGCTCCTTTTGTGAACGATCTTAGAACAGCGATATTATATTTTATAGTTGCACTGGCATCAGGTATTGCCGCGACTTTCGCATGGGCCAGAAAAGAAGTGATGAATATTTTGCCGGGGATTTCGATAGCAGTTTCATTGGTTCCTCCGTTGAGTCTTATAGGTATACACTTTGGGGTGTTTGATTTCGAAACGGCGCGTTTTTATCTGCTTATTTTCCTTTTCAATTTTGTCGGGATTTTGATGGGAGGACTGATAGTCTTTTCTCTTCTTAAATTCCAGTCCAGCAGTTGGAAGGTGCATAAAAAAATAGAGGAGATAGAGGCGATGGAAAGCGAAAAGAAAGCCGCGAAAACGGCGGAAAAGACCGGAAAAAAACTTGAACAAGTAAGAAAGAACGTTGAAAAGGCGGAAGAAGTTGAAAGAAGGAAACTTGAGGAAGAAGGAAAAATACAACCTCCCACGGCAAAGCAACCCCCGCCCCCGCCGCAGCAACAGCAGTCTCCACCCGCGGAGCAAAAAACTCCGCCACCGCAGGAAAAAGAATCCGGCCAACAGTAATCCCGTGCGTCCCTAGCTTATGTCTTCAAGGATTTCACGGACTTCTTCAAAACTGTGTGACATCATCAGACGCATACGGACTTCTTTCACGCCCTCAAAGCCTTTAAGGTACCACGCAAGATGTTTTTTGATAGTGTGAAAAGGAACTTTTTCTCCGAAAATTCTCTCAAAGACTTCGCAGTGTTCTTTGACGGCATAAATTCTTTCTTCCACGGAAGGTTCTTTTCCCGTGAAAAACCACGGATTTCCAAGCGCCGCTCTTCCGATCAAAACACCGTCAACGCCATACTTTTCAATTTTTTCCTTCGCTTCTTTTACAGTTTTTATATCTCCGTTTCCAAGGAAAATAACACCTTTTTTTCGGCATGATGCGGCCGGCCCTCTTAAAGCTTCCCAGTCCGCTTCCCCGCCATACATCTGTTTCAAAGTGCGTCCGTGCATACAAATAGCGGCCGGCCGCTCCTCCAACAAAGCCTTCACCCACTCCCCCGCGATATTCTTATCAAAACCGATCCTCGTTTTAACGGAAACGGGAATCAATCCTCGTTGCCTATGCGAACACACAGTCCCGGGACTGTCTTTTTTTCTTTCCTGCAATTTGCCAACCACATTTCTACAAGCTTCGGCATGCTTCACCTTCATTCCGTTCGCGCAACTTGCAATGTTCGCAATAATATCATCATGGACACCGGCTTGTTCCATCGTCATTCCGTTTACCCAATCCTCAACTCCCCGCTTCACGGAGCGGATAATCCGTTTCGCCAAATCAGGAGTTTTTATAAGTCCCGCACCTCCTCCTCTCGCGGCAACGGTCTTTACCGGACATCCCATATTGATATCGATTCCGTCAAATCCCATCTCGCACAACATGACCGCGCTTTTATAAAAAGAATCCAC
>PXEC01000055.1 GCA_003566255.1 Candidatus Peregrinibacteria bacterium
AAGGCCGCGGATGTGGGAGCTGATCTTGTCGGGAAGGTGGAAGCGGGAATTCCGGAGGACGATCCTCGTAATCCGGCAGTCATAGCCGATAATGTGGGAGATAATGTGGGCGATGTCGCCGGTATGGGAGCAGATCTTTTTGAATCTTATGTGGGGTCTATAGTTGCGTCCATGATTTTGGGATTTGCGGCTTTCGGCATGAATGGCGTTTATCTTCCCATGACTTTGGCCGGTGTCGGAATAATAGCTTCTATTCTGGGATCTTTTCTTGTCAGAATCGGGAAAAACGGAGATATACAGTCTGCTTTGAAGAATGGTGTTTGGGGAGCTTCGGTGTTGGTTGTTATAGCCTCTTATTTTATTATAAGGCATTTTATTGGAGTGGAAGATTCTTTGGGCGTTTTCATCGCTTTGGTCGCCGGTTTGCTGGTGGGAGTTTTTATAGGTTTGGTTACGGAGTATTACACTTCTGATAAATATAAGCCTGTCAAAGGGTTGGCGGATGTGTCTCAAACAGGAGCCGCGACCAACATAATCCAAGGTGTGGCTATTGGGTATAAGTCTACTGCTATTCCTGTCATTTTGATCTGTGTGGCTATATTCCTTGCGTATATGTTCGCGGGTCTTTATGGAATTGCCATTGCCGCTGTAGGTATGCTTTCCACTCTTGGGATCTCTCTTGCCGTCGATGCTTATGGGCCCGTTGCCGATAACGCAGGTGGAATTGCGGAAATGGCCGGTTTGGGAGCTGAAGTGAGAAAGAAGACGGATGCCCTTGATTCCGCTGGAAACACCACCGCGGCTATCGGGAAGGGTTTTGCCATAGGTTCAGCCGCTTTGACGGCTTTGGCCTTATTTGCCGCTTATACTGAAGCTGCCGGACTGTCTGTTATCGATATTATGCAGCCTACGGTTATTATAGGTTTGTTCTTGGGGGCTATGCTTCCTTTCCTTTTCTCCGCCATGACCATGTCAGCTGTTGGTCGTGCCGCGTTTGAGATGATTGAAGAAGTAAGAAGACAATTTAGAGAAATAGACGGTCTCATGGAAGGGAAAGCTAAAGGAGATACCGCTACATGTGTTGATATTTCCACTAGAGCTGCTATCCGTGAGATGATTGTTCCCGGGTTGATGGCTGTAATCGTTCCGATTCTTGTGGGATATGTTTTGGGGACCGCCGCACTGGGAGGTCTTGTCGCTGGTGCTTTGGTTTCAGGTATTATGCTTGCTATTTCCATGGCTAATTCAGGAGGTGCTTGGGATAACGCGAAGAAGTATATTGAGGCCGGTAATTTTGGTGGAAAGGGGTCAGAAACTCACAAGGCTGCGGTTGTTGGTGACACGGTAGGTGATCCTTTTAAGGATACTTCCGGGCCAAGCATCAATATCCTTATCAAGTTGATGAGCGTTGTTTCTCTTATTTTCGCGGGAATATTCAGCGCGACCGGATTGTTTTAATGAAAATTCAAAATTTTGTGCGAGTGCGTCGCACGAGCTTACTAAAAAGGGCGTTTCGCGGTGGCGAACGCCCTTTGTTTGTGATATAATTGTTAGATAAACTACACCTGTTTTTACATCACATGCCTGAAAAAAAAGGTAAAAAATCAGAGTCTAAGAAAAAACTGGAGGAACCTCTTGATTCGCCGCCGGAGCCGAGTTTTGAGCCGCTTGAAGATATCGATATGGAGCCCCCTGAGGAGGGAGATCTTGGTCCTGAACCCTCTGTTGAAGAGATTCCGGATTTTGATAAAGAAGCAGTTGAAGGGGAACATTTGGGAGGTCACGTTGACGCGCCCTTGGAAAAACCTGATTTTAAGCAGGATTTATGGGAAGCTCTTGAACAGGCGGGAATTACCAAACAGGGATTTATGAAATTTGTCACCCGATTGGGAATAGGGGTGCTTGTCCTGATATTTATTTTGTTTGGATGGAGTAGAATTTTTTCGGATCGTGAGGTGGAGGTTCCGGTTGATATTCCCGATGCTGAATTTGTTGAAGCGGGAATATATTCCATGGTTTCCGCTTATATTTTCGGTCTTGAATACGCGATAGTTGGGGATATGGATTTTTTCGATGTCAGCCCGATAGGTGCTTTTGCGGAATTGTCTTCTTTCGAGACCGCTTTCCTGATGGGAGACTTGGATGCCGAAAGACCGGAACGATTGGTGTATTACATTGAATTGTTGAGAAAGATGCAGAATATATATGTTACGGACGTATATGCTTTGATGGATGTCTCTCTGGACAGGCGTAGCGCTATAAACAGGCACATTGCCGAATTGGATGGGTTGATCCAGGAAGGGGTTTCGGCGGTCGAGGAAATAGATAGGGTTCTGGGTGAACTTAGTGTTGAATTTTCCGAAGTCGCGGCTCAAAGGGATATGTACGAGAGAGCCTTTTTCAGTGATCTGGAAGCTTTATACGGTATGAGAGTTCAGGACAACTTGGAATCTTTTGTTGAGTTTGCGCAAAAGGCCGACAGACTGAAGGCGAAGCATAATGCTTATGCCACAATCAGAAAAATGATTGTTAATTCTGTAAACGCTTTGTATCCGAGACATAGAGCCGTTGAGGTCAATGCGGAGGCATTGATAAAAGGAGTGAGAGTTTATGAGGTCCCCGGCGCGGATATAGACGCGATTATAAGGTTGGACTTGTAAAAGCCTGGCTTATTTCAAAAATCGCGGATATACTTTTATCTTGCGTGATTAATTTATGAAAATGAATGAATCGTCTTTGAAGAAAATAGAGGTATATACAAAGGAATTCGGAATTGGCGAAATGTCCGATTTGACATCCTTTTTAAATGAAAAAATTCTCGAGGAATTCAGAGATTTTTCCGATTCTTTAGGCGTAATGAAGATCCTTTCTTCTTTTAAGCTTTGTAAAGAAACGGTTTTTGCCGTTTTTTTGAGTGATCTGTATATTGACGGAGTTATTTCGGACTCCGATGTTTCCGGAAAATTCGGGGAAGAGGTTCATGATATTTTGTTTTCTTTGAAGAAATTGAATTCTTTGGATTTTGTGGAGCATGATAAGAGCGCCAGAGCTGAAGTTTTGAGAAGGATGTTTTTGACGATGGCGAAGGATTTGAGGGCCGTGATTATATGGTTGGCGTGGAAGGCCGTTAAGATGAAAAAATTGGGAGGAGAGGCCGACTCACATAGGCGATTGGTCGTTGCCAGGCAAGCAATGAACATATACGCTCCCATCGCCGCGAGACTAGGTATTTACAATATAAGGACACTGCTTGAAGATTTGGCTTTTAAACATATAGATCCCGACGCCTATGCCGATATAGAATTGCAAATAAATGAATTGGGCGGCGCTCAAAAGAAAAATATTGAGAGAATCATCTCTGATTTGAAGAATTTCTTGCTTAGACACGGAATAGACGCGCAGGTTGAGGGAAGAATAAAAAGCGTATATGGAATCTACAAAAAGCTGAAGAGGAAAAATTTAAGTTCCGTTAAGGATATATATGACTTTTTCGCGATACGTATAATCCTGCCTGTTGCGCCGAATGGATCTGTTGATCATTTATATTCGGTTTTGGGATTGATACATAGTGAATGGAAACCTTTTTCTCATAAGTTTAAGGATTATATATCTGTTCCGAAGCCGAACGGATATAAAAGTTTGCATACGGTTGTTTTGGGACTGGGTGAAGGTTATTTTGACAAGCCCGTCGAGATTCAGATCCGTGACGCGGAAATGCATAGAGAATCCGAGTGCGGAATGGCTTCCCATTGGGTTTATAAAACAAAATCTTCTTCAAGTATAGATTCTCAGTCGGAATGGATAAAAGGTCTTGCAAAAATACATGAGTTTTTCCGGACCGGTTTTGGGGAGATAAGTGATGTGGATGTGGATATTTTCAAGGACATGATATTCGTTCTCACTCCAAAGGGAGAAGTGAAGGATCTTCCCCACGGATCGGTTCCAATAGATTTTGCTTACGCGATACATACGGATTTGGGGAACAGGTGCGCTATGGCTAAAGTGAACGGGGTCGTTGTGTCTTTGGATTACGAACTTAAAAATGGGGATGTTGTTGAGATCATAACCAAAAGAAGCGCCGAACCGAAACTGAAGTGGTTATCCGTTGTGAAAACGCCCATTGCAAAAAGCAGAATCAGAAATTGGTTTTCATAATCCTCTCCATTATTTCCCTTACTTCCTGATTTTCTTCCGGATTTATTTTTATTTTTCCTGTTTTTCTCAAATCATTATTTTGGATGAAGTGAAAAAACTTCCGATACTTGAGGGTTAATGTTGTTTCCGTTTCTTTGAAGTCGGGGATCAATCCCGTTTTGTCCAGTAGTTTTATGGAATAATATATTGTGCCTATTTGCGGATTCTCTTTTTTTTCTATGTAGTCCATGCTTTCCAGAAAAAGTTCTTTAAGACCTTCCACTTTTTGATTTTCGTATATAAGTTTGTCCGTTATTTCCGCGATTTGCAGGGCGCAATTTGTTTTCTCAAGATCTTCTCTTATTTTTTTGAATGTGTTTACGCTTTCGACTTCCGTCAGGATTATGTTTCTCGGTCCAAAATAAAGTTGGGTTTTGCAGATATTCAGACTTTCCAGATGCCCCGTGAATTTGCTTGTTATTCTTCTCGCGCCTTTTGCGATTGCTTTTGTTTTTCCCAATTCTTCATTATACAAAAAAATCAGCTTATCCGCCTCTCCAAGATCTTTATGTCCTAATATGATCGAGGTTGTTGAATGATTTTTCATGTCAGTCGGTGTGTATGTCTTTCCTCATGTATTCGTGCGTTGCTATCAATGTGCTCAAAATGCTGAGTATTATAGTCGCGGCCATTTGGGTTATGAACAGTATCTTGAAATTTATATTCACTCCCAGGCCTATGTTGTTTATTAGGATCATCATCATTATGAATCCCAAAATCACCGCGAGGATTGCGTAAATCACACTTTCTATGATGTAAGGCGATTTGATAAACAGGTTTGAGGCTCCCACCAACTTCATTATTCCTATTTCTTTTCTTCTCGCGAAGATTGTTATTTGGATGGCGTTGAGGATTATCAGCGCGCCTCCAACCAAAAACGCCATTATCAACCAAAAAATCAGGTGTCTTGTGAATGCCGTCAAATTGATAAGATTTTCCGTCACGCTGGAAATGATGTCTCCACTTTCCGGATCATCGCTTTTTACTATATTCGAAAGATATATTTGATATTTCTCTTGGGATAAAAATTCCGCTATTGTTTTATGATGTCCCGGATCTGTTGTTGTTATGCTTATGCTTGCGGGAAGGGGATTCCCCAAATCGTATTTTTCAAAAGCCAGCACCAGTTGCGGATGTGTTGTCTTTAGCCTTTGTAGCGCGGCGTCTTTCGATATGTATCGGGCGTTTTCCACCTCGTCAAGTTCTTCCAATTCGCTTATCAGGAATTGAGCTTGTTCGTATGTCGCGCTTTCCCGCAGATAAACATTTATATCGACTTTTCTGCTTAGATCTTTGAGCGCGTCTTGAGCTATGAAATTGACGCTGAGGATTATATTGAAAATGAAAATTATTGTTCCTATCACAAATATCGTGGCGAGCGAAAGTATTTTGTTCCGCCAGATGTTGATCAGGGCGAGTTTAAAGCTCTTGGCCAACAGGTGTGATATTGAAGGTTCTTTTTTCATTATCCCGATTATATTTTATTATTGAAGATTTGTACATATCAGGGCGATAGGGTCTGAGTCTTTCCACTTTCGTGTTGAATTTTAAGTCCATCAAGAGTTTTTCCAATCTGTACGTGAACGCGAACTGGTCGTATCCAAGGGCAATTATATCCGGCCGAAACTCCTTTATCACTTTTGATTTATCTTTTTTGCTTCCTAAAACAACCGTTTCAGACCACTGAGTGGCTTTTAGATTTTTAAGTCTTTCTTTTTCACTGTGGTCCGGTGATTCTCCTTTTATTTTTTTTACCGTTTCGTCTCTGGCTATTATTGTTACTATTTCGTCTCCCAGTTCTCTTGCCTGTTTAAAAAGGTTTTCGTGTCCGGCGTGGAGATAATCAAAAGTGCCGAACAACATTACTGTTTTTGTCGACTTGTTTGTCATGTTGATAGATCCGGCAGTAAGAGATTAATTATTAATAAACCGATCAGGACAACTATAATTACAGAAATTAGAATAATGTCCAGTATTTTGTGTTTTTTGGATGGATCCGTCAGGGCCATTCTAAGGCTGGCGAATCCGTATATCAGACCCGTCAGTATGAACGGGATGTCCATTGTTTTGTTGAGGATGTACGCTTCTCTCAAAAAAATTTCATTTGCTATGAAGGCGCTTGATCCCAGGTGTAGGATTCCCGTGACGATGAAGAACAGAAGGGCGATTTTTTTGATGTTTTGGATTGTATTCATAACGCGGCGATTATATACTACTTTTTGATTTTCACCAATTTTTATGCTGAAGAAGGAACAGGTTAGGCATGTCGCGAAGCTTGCCAGAATATATTTAGAGGATGAGGAAGTTGAAAGATTCAGAGGGCAGCTCTCGGAGGTCTTGGACTACATGAATATTTTGAACGATGTTGATACCGATGCCGTGCCCGGGACAAATCAAGTCACTGGGCTTGAGAATGTGATGGAAGAGGATGAACTTTTCCCGAAGCCTTGTGGCAGAGAGGAATTGCTGAAGTGTACCGAATTACCGATTGACGATAATCAGATAAGGGTTAAGAAGATCGTAAAATAATTTATGAGCGATTTGAATAAACTTACAATAAGAGAGATCGCTGAGGGGCTAAGAAGCAAAAAGTTTTCCGCCGTGGAACTTTTGAATTCCTGTTTGACCGCGATAGGGGATAAGGATGGGGATGTCCGCTCCTATATTTATGTGGATGAAGACGGAGCGGAGTTG
>PXEC01000139.1 GCA_003566255.1 Candidatus Peregrinibacteria bacterium
AAGAGCAATATACTCTTCGGTATTCAGGGGGGATGGTGCCGGATGTCACTCAAATAATTTTGAAAGGAAAAGGGATTTTTTCTTATCCCGGGTACGAGGATGCTCCGGAGGGGAAATTAAGGCTTTTGTTTGAATGTGCCCCTATGGCTTTGCTTATGGAGCAGGCTGGAGGCGCGGCTAGTGATGGCAGAATGAGAATTCTTGAAAAAGAAGTTTTGACTGTTGCCCAGCGGACCCCTATTTTTATCGGGAGTAAGGGGGAAGTAAAGAGATGTGAAGAATATCTTTAAAAAAGTGAAATGGCTACAAGCGAATTAAATGAAAGGGCTGATGAGATTGAGGCTCTGGTAAAAAAGGCGCAGAAAGGGGATCAGGATGCTTTTGGCGAGATCTATGAGATCCTGATAGATCCAGTTTACAGATACATTTATTATCGGGTCAATTCTGATGACGCGGAGGATCTTGTGGAAACGGTTTTTTTGAAGGTTTGGGAGAATTTGCGTCAATACAGACCGAGAAAAAAGTATTTTTCCGCTTGGGTCTTTAGAATAGCTCACAACCTTGTTGTAGATCATTATCGTGCTTCAAAGGCAGGTGTCACCGAGGAGTTGGGCGAACATTTGCCCGATCAAAACAGACAGCATAATCCCATAAAAAATACTCAAAACGCTTTGAGTAAGGAAGTTTTGAGGAAAGCTATATCTAAGCTGAAGAAGCCTTACCAAGAGGTTATCATCCATAAATTTATAAACGAATTATCCAACAAGGAACTATCTGAAGTTTTGAGAAAAAGTGAGGGAAGCTTGCGAGTAATGCAGTATAGGGCTTTGAAAGCACTTAGGCGGGAGTTGGAAGAAATGGGGATTAAGCAGTAACACAAGCGAATAAATATCGTTTGATTAATTGTATGACAGATAAGGAAAACAAAAAGTTGATTGATGAATTGAAGGGCCTGAAGGGACCCGTTTTGGGCAATGAACAGAGGAAAGGTATAAAAAAGAATCTTTTCGCCAAGATGGATGCCTTCTCCTCTGCCCGATTTTCTGTGGAGAGGGCCGACAAAGTGCGCATAAAGGAGCGGATAATGAATGTTTTGTGTTTACGCAGACAAAGGTGGTTCTTTGGTCCGCGACGGGTTTTGGATTTTGGATTTGGGAATCCCAAAATGAGTTTTGTAACCTCTTTTGTTCTTGTCATTGCTTTGGTTTTTGGGATGTTTAATTTTTTACAAACGGAGAATGATATAGTGAGCGCGGCCACTTTCACCTCTTTGAGAGATTATGACGGAGAGGTTTTTGTTAAGAGGGGTGGAGAAATTCTTGAAATTTATGAGGGGATGCACCTTTTGGAGGGGGATGTGGTTTATACCTTTGCGGGCGGACGGGCGATTATAGAGTATTTTGACAGTAGCGTGAGCCGGCTTTCCGGTGAAACGGAGATCGTTTTGACCAGGCTTGAAGATGTTGGTGAATCTTCCGGATTGGGAGGGATAGAAATTTTTGTTGTCAGAGGGATAATCTGGTCTAAGGTGTTGAATCTTACCAATTCCCATTTGTTTTTTTCCGTTGAAGCAAAAGGAATACGTGCTTCCGCGGAGCGTGCCGCTTTTAATTTCAGAGTTGATGAAAATGAACTTGAGATAGGCGTTTTTGGAAATTCCGTTGAGGTGGAGGATAAAGAAGAAATCAACCGATTGGTTAGCGGAAAAAAACTTCTTGTCAGCAATGGAGATTCACGACATAAGGAGATAATGGATGTTGTCTATGATGAAGATGATGAATGGATTAGTGGGAATCTTGAATATGATCGAAGGTACTTGTCGGAAGTGGAGAATAGGCTTTTGCGTGCTCGGGCTGAAGCTGTGGGGATTGACATAGATGACAAGATATCATTTAATAGGTCTTTGAAAGATAATGCTCTTTTGTTTTTTACTTTTGATGACGTGAAGTCCCGTAAGCTTGAATTGGATTTGGCTGAAAAGGACTTCATAGCCGCTCAAATAAAACTTCGTCATAATGAGTTGGATGATGAAGAGATCGCTGAAATAAATGCCGTTGTTGAGACTTTTGCCAAGAGGGTCAGGGATTTTTATGATTTTGCTGAGAAAATCGCCTATACGGATGAAGAGTATTCCGAGAGTCTCAAGGCTTATGTCGCGGATAAAGTGACCGTTAATAAGAGAGATCTTGGAGTTGTCATGCCGGACTCTCCGGTTTACGTTGCCCGTTCCGTGATGGAAGATTTAGATCCAATGAGAGAGGATTTTGCTGATTTTGATGAAGAGCGCTTATTTTACGCCGTTAACAGATTGCTTAATGTCGATGATATTTTCTATAGGAACGCGGAATTTTGGGATTCTAAGCTTGCGAGTGAGTATGTTGAAGGGGCTTTTAGAATTTTGTCTTTTGTTGAGGAGAGAGGCGAGGATATGCTGGAACTAAAATCATTGTTTTTGGCTAAGATTTATGAGGACGTGGACACCTTAATAGATATGGGAGTTGTTTTGGAGGAGGATATTGTCGCCTTGGTGGAAGAAACTGTGGAAGATCCTGTTGAAGATGTTGTGATTGCTTCCCTTGAGGATGGAAAAACTACTGATATTGAGGATGATGATGTTGCTGAAAAGATTGAAAAAGACGATGAAGAAGAAAAAGATGAAGAAGATGTCGATGAACTGGGAGACGGATATGTTATAAAAGGACCTTACGGGGTGAGTATCTATGATGATAAACCTTTGGGGCCGATGCTAGAGTAGGTTTATCAGCCCGAGAATTGTTCCAAATGCGGCCATTATCGCTCCCACTATCCAGAATCGCATTACTATTGTGAATTCTTTCCACCCCACTTGTTCGAAATGGTGATGTACCGGTGCTATTTTGAATATTTTTCTTTTGAAGAGCTTTTTTGAAATGATTTGACTTATTACTGAGAGTGTTTCCACTACAAAGATGAAACCTATTAATGGGAGGATCAATGGTTGGCGGGTCAGCATCGCGATGACCCCCAGTGTCGCTCCCAAAGCAAGTGAGCCGGTATCTCCCATATAAAATCTTGCGGGCGGAACATTGAACCAGAGGAAAGCCAATACTGATCCGCAGATCACCGCGCAGAGCGCAGACAGGATCAGCAGTCCTTGCGCGTATGCCAGAATTCCAAAACTTCCAAATGCCAGGATTAACAGTCCGCTTGCCAATCCGTCCAATCCGTCTGTGAAATTTACCGCGTTTGCCGTGCCCACTATTATGAATATGAATATCGGGATGTACCATATTCCCACTTCCGCCGCTTCCACTCCGGGGATGGGGATACTTATTGTGCTGTGTCCCAATTTGTTATAGAACCACCAGGCTCCGGCGGAACTGAAGACTAAAAGCCATGTCAACTTCAGTTTCGCGCTTAATCCTTTTGTTCTTCCTACTCCTTTGACGTTAAGTAGATCGTCTATTGCTCCCAGCACTCCGCAAGTTACCAGTGTGAACAGTGGTACCCAAGTTTCCGCTCTATTGAATAGGGAATGTTTGAAAAAGCCCATTTGTTGCAGGATTATTGAGATCACAACTACAACAAGTATTGTGCCCCATATCAAGAGGCCTCCCATTGTGGGCGTTCCTTGTTTTTTAAAATGCAGAACTGAAAAGAGGCTCGATTTCTCTCCCGATATCGCTTTTTCTCTTATTTGTTTGCCTATGCGAAATCTGACCAGCTGTTTTGTGAACCAAGGAGTTAGGATTATCGCGATTATAAATGCCAGTGTCCCGGAACTTACTATCAGGAAAAGATCATGTGTTATCGCGCTGAGTTGAGTTATTTTCATGCAAAATTTTTACCTAGTACCAATTGTATGCCCGGAATGTCCAATCTACCAGTATTTTTGTTTCCCGGAATCTTGCCGGGCTGTTTAAGACTACCGTTATTATTTTATTGCCTTCGTCGCTTTTTGCTATCGTCGCGAGGCAGAGACCGGCCGCACTTGTGCGGCCGGTCTTCAATCCTTTTATATTCAAATAACTGTTCAAGAGATCATTTGTGCTTTCCAATCTGTGTGTGTATGCGCCATTTGTTGATCTTACTACCATATTTTTAATTGTTGCGGCTTTTTTTACAAATTCGTCTTGATATACGATTTTTGAAAGTCTTGCCAAATCATGTGGTGATGAGTAGTTCAGGGGGTCATCCCATCCTATCGGGTTTTGAAAACGTGTGTTCACAAGTTCCAATTCCAGGGCTTTTTTATTCATTTTCTGTACAAATCCGCTTACACTCCCCGCGTTGTGCTCAGCCAAGGCCACCGCCGCGTCATTTGCGGAATGTATTATTGCTCCGTATAGAAGGTTTTCCACCGTTATTCTTTCTCCCGCTTGGAGATTCATTCTTGATCCCGTTGTACTTGCTGCGTTATTGCTGACCGTAACCACTTCATCGAGGTTGTTTTCTTCAAGAATTATCAGGATTGTCATTAATTTTGTTATGCTTGCCATAGGCATTCGCGTGTGGATGTTTTTGCCGTATAAAATTTCTTCACTTTCCAGATCCATAGAGATTACTCCTCTCGCTGAAATGATTGGAGAAATGTTGAGAGTATTTTTTACGGGCTTTGAAGACTCTTCTATCATTTTGTTTAGGAAAGGAGCATCCGCCGGATTGGATACGGGATGTCCTATGTCCTGACTTAAATTTGCCGCGATGTAAAAAGAGAGCAGGCTAGTTAACATTTATTTCGGTCAATTTTAATCGTCTGTATCGGCCTTTTTGTAAATTGCCGATCTTTATTTCCCCTATGCGAATTCTTCGCAAGTATTCCACATTATAACCTATTGAAGCAAACATTTTTCTAATTTGTCTGTTGCGGCCCTCATGAATTGTTATTGTTAACGTTGTGCCTTTTTCATTCGTCTTTATTATCTTTATTTTTGAGGGATATGTTTTTTTTCCTTCCAACTTTATCCCTTTTTCAATTCTTCTTTTGTCTTTGTCTTCCAAAGGCGTGGAAAGGGCTACATAATACTCCTTTTCACACTCAAATTTTGGGTGGGTGAGCCTGTTTATAAACTCTCCGTCATTACTTAACAGCAAAAGTCCTTCACTTTCTTTGTCCAGGCGTCCCACGGGTTTCAGATTTTTATTTTTGGGGACAAGATCCATCACGGTCTTTCTGTTTTTTTCATCTTTTCTGGTTGTGATGAAGCCTGCCGGCTTGTTTAAAGCCAAGTATGTTTTTTCAGAGGTTGTTTCCACTTTTTCCCCGTTTATTTCTATCTTGTCTTCACCCGGCGTGATGATCTTCCCCGGTTTTGTTATTTTTTTGCCGTTGATAAAAACTTTTCCTTCAAGGATTAATTCGTCCGCTTTTCTGCGGGAAATTCCGCTGTTGGAAGATATGAATTTATTGATCCTCATCGGTGGTGGTGGGTTGCTCGTTTGCCGGTGGAGATTCTGTTTCGGTTGAAGATTCTATTTCCGTTGTAGTTTCTGTCTCGGTCGGGGTTTGAGGAGTTTGCATTCTCCACATGGAGGCGAAGGGATCTCTCATGTATAGTTCCGAATTTGTATAATCCGCTCCAAGTTCAAGTATTACGTCCGAGTCGTTTAAATACCCCATGTCCAAATATTCCTGAGGAATATCCGTGCTTTCATTTCCGGGGATGAGTGTTTGGAGGAAGTCCAAACTTTTGGGTCTTGTGTCTTCCCCTTGGTGAGAGCGATAATAATAAGTTGTTTCTTGAATGTCTTTTGTCAATGCGTTCCCGAACCTTGGAACTTCAAAACAAAATCTTCTCAATATCGTTCTTGTTTCTCCGGCTGAACCTGCTCTTGATGTCCCGTTTAAAACGTGAATTCTAATATTTTCGCCCAAGGCTTCATGATGTCTGAATATCAAGTCGGTATATTTGTGTAAAAATTTTTCTCCTCCCGCGGGCAACAATACGAACATGCCGCTGTAAAGTCTTCTTTCCGGAGGATATAAAAATCCACCGCATCTTGTCGGATCGTCGTGCATCAGAAACTGATGAATATCTTCATGAGAATAATTCTCCGCCATCCCTCCCAGTGTTAAAATTTCTCTCACCGAGATATTTGTCTGAATATTATCCTGAAGAGATTGTAGGATTTCGTTTATTTTTTCCCTGCTGAACAATATATTCGTCTTCAAAGCTTTTTCTTTTGCCGCGTATATAATTTCCTGTTGTCTCCTTGAGCGGTCGAAATCCGAGGTTGTTTGTCTGCTTCTGGCGTATTTTAGCGCTGTTTCTCCGTCCATTTGTTGAAGTCCGGCTCCTATGCTGAAAGGTTCATACAAATATGTTCCGTCTTTGGGGTAGTAAGGGTCGTATATGGAGTGTTTTACTATTATTTCTATTCCCCCCAGGATGTCTATTATTTCCACAAATCCGTTGAAGTTCATCGTTATCCAATAGTGGATTGGGATATTCAGCATATCTTCCAGGACCGATTTTGTGTGTTGTGCCGCTTGTTTTTTGTCCCCGTAATATCTTTGAGCACTTGGATATATTTGATTTATTCTGGAGTTCCCGACTTTTGCGTCGGTTACGTATGTATCTCTTGGTATTGAGAGCATGCTTATCGAATTTTTTTCATGATTCAGGCTTACGATTATTATGCTGTCGGTTAGATCTGCTCCTTCGTGTTCTTCCCCTCCTGAACCTAAAATCATAAAATTGCTGTTTCCGTTTTCGTCGATTTCCAATTTTTCACCCGCCACTGTCAGGAAGATGGAAAAATCTATTGAACTAAATGCCTTTGCTATGCCGAAAAACAATAGAATTATTACCAGTAAAGATCCTATTATTCCCGCGTTTATCCTAATTGAGATTTTCTTTTCCTTC
>PXEC01000008.1 GCA_003566255.1 Candidatus Peregrinibacteria bacterium
ATTGTAAACACGGGGAAGTCCCGAAACCCCGACTCCAATCAAACGCAAATCCTCCAAATTTCCCCGGGGAAAAATCTGGAGCCACTACCCGGATTTGAACCGGGGACCTCTACTTTACGAAAGTATTGCTCTACCAGCTGAGCTATAGTGGCTCGTCAGCCGGTATTATCCTCAAAAAGATTCAAATTGTAAACTTTTGAAATCCCCGAAACCCCGACACCGATCAATCTTAATTTAGATATGTCACCGGCCTTGGATAAGAATAATTTTCGTGCTTCCGGAAAAACCTTATCGCTTGTGCAAGCGGATTCGCCAAGATTGAATTGAGCTCCGACATCTTCAAAGAATTTACCTTCGCCCTCATCACTCCGATAATGCCGAACTTTCACAAAAACAACTCGCGCTTTAAGCCCCTCCGATCGCAACCTTGAAAGCGCATTCAAACAAAGTTTCCTTAAATAGTCCAAAGCCTCTTTTTCACTTGAGGGAGGTTTATAAAAAGTGTGCTCTTTTGAAATGGATTTTGGGAGTTCCTTTTCAAAAACAACTTCGGAGTTGTCAATGCCGTTCGCCTTCTTCCAAAGAGGAATAGCTCCCGCCCCGAAAAGCCGGACTACTTCATCGGGTTTAAGGCGAGCGAAATCGGAGATCTTCAAAAAGCCGTACCTTTCAAGAACCGAATAAGTCTTCGGTCCGATTCCCGGAAGGCATTTCAATTCAAGGGGAGCCAAAAAAGCCGCCTCTTTCCCATATGGAACAACGGTTAACTTTTTTGGTTTGTTCATCCCCGAGGCGACTTTTGCAACAGTTTTTCCACTCGCGAGGCCGCCTGAAACGGAAAGCCCCAGTTTTTCATGGACTTCGATTAAAAGTCTTCGGGCCAATGTCTCAGCGGTTTCTCCGGAAAAATCAACGGTTTCCGTTAAGTCCAAAAATCCCTCGTCAATGGACATCATCTCAATTTTTTGTGTGTAGTCCGTGAATATTTTATACATTTTTTCGGAAAACTCTCTGTAAGCCTTAAAATTACCGGGAAGAACGATGGCACGAGGGCATTTTTTTCTGGCGATATACATCGGCATGGCGGAATGAACTCCGAAAGCCCTCGCCTCATAACTAGCGGCGGAAACTATGCCGTTATTACCGGAGTCGGAGCCAACAAGAACCGGCTTCCCTTTCAATTTTGGATTTAAGATCTGTTCCACGCTAGCAAAGAAAGCATCCGCATCCACATGCAGAACATGACGATTTTTTTGTTGAAGATTCAATTCAAACATTAAGCATTTTTATCATTTCATCGGGGGAGATTCCCTTGCCTTCATTATCACGATCCGCGTCAAAAATGACGCTTTCTTGCTCAATTTTATTCAGGTTTACCGGCTTTAAAATAATTTTGTCTTTACTGATAAGCATGAGAAAATCTTCAGTATTGAATTGTCTTCGCCATTGCTTGGGCAAAGTAACTTGTCCTTTTGTCGTGGCTTTTATGATTTTTGAAGTCATGATGATAAGCGCTAATAAAGTAGTAAAGTAAAAATATCATACTTTGCTACCAGCAAGGATTTTCACCGAGCCGAAATATTCCCAAACTTCTTCTAAAACATCGCCGTCTGATTGTCCAACTTATAGACACCTGTTCTTAGTTTTTTGCGCCATCCTCGGATTCTTTGCCACAAATTGCGTTTCTTTCCGTTGATCGCTTTTCGCCATCCGAAAGCAGGGTTGACAGTACTTTTGTTCAACCGGACTTTCCCCTTTTTCTTTTGACGTGTGTCAATTGTGAGTGTGATAAACATGGTTTATATGGTTAACAGTATCGCCTTATCAAGGTCTTTACAACTCCCTGAACCCTCAATTCGGTTTCCGGGTAAATGTCTTCATAAGATTTGTTTTCGGCCTTCAGATAGACCTTATCCCCTTTTTTAACAAACCTCTTCAACGTGTTTTGATTATCCACCAGGGCAACAACTATATCTCCGTCACGGGGAGTTCTCTTCGCGTCCGCAACAACAAGATCTCCTTCAAAAATTCCCGCGTCAATCATACTGTTTCCAGTGACTTGCAAAATAAAATGGTTTTCCGCGGAGTCCGCCAAGTCTTCTCCGACATCCATCCAACTATCAATATATTCGTCGGTAAGAACGGGTCCTCCGGCGGGGATAGCTCCCAAGACGGGCAATTTAACAGTTCCCGTGGCGGAAAGCTTTTCCTTGACCGATCTAAGAAGTCCGATTCCGCGCGGAGTATCATCTTTCTCAATAAATCCTTTTTCCTTAAGCGCGTTCAAATGCTTCAAAATACTGTTGTCCGAACTGACCCCGAAATGTTCCCGCATCTCCCTCAAAGTGGGGGATTTGCCGTAAGCGAGTTGATACTCCTCTATGAATTTCAACACCGCTTCCTGTTTTTCCGTAAGATGTTCAGGCATAAGTAAATGGTTAAAGTAAGTGTACACTCACCATATTAGGTGAGCATTTACTCACTGTCAATACTTTTTTTAAAAAAAAATGAAATCGCACGCACGCGGCTCTTTGTGGTAACATCAAAAACGATGATTCAAATTCTTATAGTTATCGCGCCGTTATTCTTAATTATTTTCGCTAGCGCGATACTCCAAAAATTCAAAAATCTGGGGGCGGACTGGCAAAAAGTTTTAAATGAATTCGCTTTAAAAATCGGTTTGCCCGTTTTAATTTTTACAGCGCTTGTGGGAACAAAATTTTCTTTCACGGAGGAAGCGCCCCTGATAATAGCAAATTCAGCCCTGATTATCGCCAGTTTTATATTAGTATTTTTAATCGGGAAAATTTTCCGCATAAAAAAACAAACACTAAAAACACTATTTATCTGTTTCGCATTTGGGAACGTCGCATATCTTGGGATACCGGTTCTAATACAGGTTTCGGGAGAAGAAATACTTCCCACGGCAAGTTTGATAGTGGCGATTTACCTGTTTTGGATATTTACAATAGGAATTGGATACTTGGATTATTCAATCAAAGAAAAAACCGAAGACATAATTAAAGACATAATAAAAGGCCTGATAAAAAACCCCCTATTGATAGCGGTGGTTTTAGGATTGGTTGTCGGAAGCCTGAACATAACGATGCCAACGATTCTGACAAAATCACTGGACATGATAAGCGCGTCCGTAACGCCGACAGTTCTCATCGTGATAGGTCTTTTTATAGGAAGCTCCAAGATCGGAAAATTGTCCGAATGGTCACCGGTACTCCTTTTTTCAGCGATAACATTAATGGCTCTTCCGGCGATTTTTTACTTCGGACTAAAGCTTCTCGGCATATCTCCCGCTCAATTCTCAAGTTCGATAATACAGGCCGCGATGCCTTTGGCCATAACCCCATTCGCGCTAGCGGACAAATATAAACTAAACAAAACATTCATCGCCAGATCGGTAGTTTTAAGCACTATTCTTGCAGCAGTTTCACTTCCTTTTTGGGCTTCGATTTTGTAAAATCCACAAAAATCGTGAATAAAAAAGAAACAAAATACAGATCAAACAAATGGAAAATCGCATTATCGATGATAACAAGCGACTCCTCTTTCATAATAGGAATATTCGTCGTCTATATGTTGCTGATAGGATTATCTCTTGCGGAAGTTTCAATAGTTATATCGGGGTATTTGATTTTTTCATCAATAGGGCAAATTCCTTCGGGAATATTCGCGGACAGGCACGGATACAAAAATGCGATGATAATCGGGAGTTTGATATTCTTGGGAGGGCTGATTTTATTTACTTTTGCCAAAGATTTTTATTGGTTTTTGGGAGGATATTCTTTGATGGGATTCGGCTCTGCGATGAAGCAAGGTGCGGATCATGCACTTTTGTATGAAGGAATGAAGAACGATAAAGAAGAAAAAAACTTCAAAAAAACTGTCGGGAGACTTGATTTCTACACAAACATTTTCTGGGCGATAGCTGCCGTAAGCGGAGGAATTTTGTATGTAGTCAACGAACGCTTGCCTTTTTATGCCGAGATAGTCTTGGTCGCGATAGGAATAATAATCCTGATTACCGCCAAAGAACCGGAAAAAGAGAAAAAACATTTTCCAATTCCGGCCCAAGTAAAAGCAAGCATGAAAAAAGCATTCAAAACGCCAAATTTTTCCAAGATATTTTTATTTTCAGCCTTGATAGGAAGCATAGCACTTACAACATTTCAGTATCTTCAGCCCTTATATAAATCACTGGAAATAAACGAAGCCTATTTTGGATTACTGGCGGCCGCCGCAATGGTAGTTAGAGGAATAGGGTCATGGAGCGCGGAAAAAGTTGGAAAAATGTTTTCCATAGACAAATACATGGTGTTGCATGCCTCAATATTCGGATTATTTTTGATATTGATTCAAAGAACTTCAATGCTTGTTTTTGTTTTTGCGATAATAGGAGTTTTTTATTTTTTAAGAGGTTTGTACGGGCCTACGGTAAGCACATACATAAACGACAAAGTGGATTCCTCAAACAGGGCTACGATGCTCTCCGTAAACAGTCAATTTTTAATGTTAATTAGTTCCGGAAGTTTGTTCTTTACCGGATACATAGCGAACAAATACGATCTGCCAACCGCCTTTTTCGCAATAAGTATAGCTTCAATGACATTCCTCATACTATACGTCCTCTCTCTGCGAACGGTTGAAGCGGATTAGGGAAACTAACCGGTTTTAAAAATATCCGCCCATTCGTATCCGAAAATCTTCGCAAGCGGCCTTATAAAAACCAATCTCTTATTCGTTGATACATTCTCTGGAGGTTCTATGTCGTGTTTTAAAAAGCTCTTCAGGGAAACCTCTTCAACTAAGAAAATAAAACCCGTTTCACTTCCCGCGCGGAATTTTTGACGGAATATTTTTGAGCCAGATCGGTTCCTTTTTTTATCAAATCAAGACGAAGATTTTCATCAAGAATTTTTTCCATAGCTTCGGCGGCGGCACCCTCTCGGGAAATATCGGCAAAAAGCGCGCAATCTCCCGCGACCTCTCTGTGAACGGGGATATCGGACAAAATCATTGGAGTTCCGCAATTCGCGGCTTCAAGTATCGTTATATTAAACCCTTCACGCTCGGACAAATTTATAAAAGCCAAAGCGCCATGATACAAAGCCGCCAGATCTTTTTCCGCCAAAAAACCGGTTCTGATAACATTCTCCTTCACTTCGGAATCAAAGCTTTTATACAGAGAATCCTCATGTAATTTCCCACCGGCCAAAACCAGAGACAGCTTCCCGAATTTCCGGTGTTCACTCAGCAAAAACTCAACATTTTTTCTTTTATCATATCCGCCCGCGTACAAAATATATCCGTCTTTTTTCAGCCCAAATTTCCGCAGAGCATCTTCAATATATTTTTCCGGCAAAGGAGTTTTATAAGTTTGCGGAGCATCGTTATAGATCACCGAAATTTTGCTTTTATCAACATCGCACACATTTGCAATCTCTTCGGCGGAAGTTTTTGAAACCGTAAAAACGATATCCGCCAGCTTAACGGCCTTCTTTGTTTTGGAATGATACATTTTTGAAAGGACTCCCCTGCGATAATTTTTATCCGTCCAGGGGATGCAGTCATGAACGGTAACCGCGGTTTTTATTCCATTTCGGTACCATTTTTTATCCCATGGATTTGAAGGATAAGTGAAAAATGCGATGTCCACTTTTTCTTTCTGGAAAAAAGCCGGCAAAAGGATCTGTTCCCACCAAGTCTTCCGCATACCCATGGATGGGAATTTTTTCTCCGGCAAAACTTTTATTTCCACATTGTCCGGGAATTCATCATGGATTTTTTTCGATATGTCCGTATGCACCACGAGAATATAGGTGTTTTCTTTATCCATTTCGGCCAACTCACAAAAAAGACTCCTGGTATACTGCGCGATACCGGTGAATGGCATAAACAAAAGTCTGGCATTAACTCCGATTTTCATGGGTGAAAGATTAAATGAGAGCTAGGAGGAGTGGAGGGGGAGAGCGTGTGAAACAGGGCGTCTCGGAGGTTTTGCGGGCATGGTGTCCGCCGGAGGCGGACGAGCAAAACCGAGAGTCGAGCGGCGTTTGCCTCGCTGGGGCAAACGACCGCGTCCCTGTGAATACACTCTCCCCCTCCTCTTCCTTTTAACATTTTATTTTTTTCAATAATTAAGAAGTATTTCCGCTATATTTTTCGCTCCGTTCGTAATTCCCCCAAACTTCCCCTCGGATGAATTATACGCTTCTTCAACTCCATCCAAAAATTCATCCTTCCCCGCTGAAGAATCCAAAACTTTCCACCCACAACGCTTTGCGAAAACCTCGGCATTTTTAATCTGATCTCCCCGGCTCGCGTCTTCGCCCAAAGGGAGGATCAAAGCTTTCTTTTTCAAAAAAGCCATCTCGGCAAGACTGTTCGCCCCTCCCCTGGAAATAACCAAATCGCTAAGCGCGTAAACATCGGCGATCTCTTCGGACAGATATTCAAGTTGAACATAACCCTCTCTCTTAAAAGATTCATCAGTCTTTCCCTTTCCGCAAAGATGGACAATTTCAAAATCCTTCAGCAATTCATCCGCGCTCTCCCGGACAAGTTCATTGGCCCGCGCCGCGCCTTGACTCCCCCCCATCACCAAAACAACCGGCTTCTCCCCTTTCAGCCCCGTAAACTCCAAAGCCCTTTCCCCTCTGCCGGCGCCCACACTTTCACGCACCGGATTCCCCGTCACAACAACCTTTTTAGCGAATTTCTCAAAATGCTTTCTACTTTCCTCAAAGCTCACGCAAATTTTGTCCGCGAATCTGGCAGAGATTCTGTTCGCCAGCCCGGGAGCCACATCCGATTCATGGATTA
>PXEC01000021.1 GCA_003566255.1 Candidatus Peregrinibacteria bacterium
CACGGAGCGGTGGATCTGTCTATTTGAAAGTGAAGATGCGGAGTCGTAGCCGTTCCGGTATCACCGACAAGGCCTATTCTTTCGCCTTTTCTCACAACATCACCTTTAGACACAAAAACCGCGCTCAAATGGCTATATGAAGAATGGAGGGTTTCCGTAACATTGCTGTTTTCAAGAGTTGGGAAATTTCTGTGACCTATGACGACATGGTGCCCAAAACCGTCGTTCTGCGTTGACGCTTTGGTTACAACACCGTTAGCAATCGCGTAAACGGGCGTACCGGTGGGAACTTTTATATCAACAGCTGGATGAGAGCCCGCGTATTCAAGGCCATCCAGCCTGTAATTGCCCATATAGGGAACAGAATAAGTGATTTTTGCGTTTCTTATGTTGTCATGATCCGGATTTCCCCAGACCAAATTGGCGGCATCGAATGCCAGAACCGAGGGGTCATAATAGGGAATCGGTATTAGATCGGAACTTCGTAATTCGGAATAATGAGCGTCACGTTTGGAAGAATCAAGTTTTGTCCAGTTTGGAACTTTTTTAATGGGATAGACTGTTCCGTCAAAAGCCGCGTGATCCGGAAGGCTCAAAATATCCGTTCGATGAAAGACGTTATTGACATCAACAAAAGCAACCGAAGAAAGGATGGCCAATACTACAGCCGGAACAACAGCGCGGAGTACAAAAATTTTCAACTTCACAAACATGTTTATTTTTATTTTTAATTTTTGGTATCATGCAATTATATCAGTTATGAGATAAAAAATCAACCATGCAAATTTGTAAAAGTCCAAAGGAGACGGAAGAGATCGCGATGGAGGTCGCGGAGAATGTGATTGACGGCGGAGTGGTATATCTTTACGGAGATCTGGGAAGCGGAAAAACTGTTTTTGCGAAGGGAATGGCGAAGAAATTTGGCATTGACGATTTTTCGGTAAAAAGCCCCACATTCAACTACATAAGAAGATACGGAAATTTTTATCACATTGATTTGTATCGGTTGGAGGAAGTCGATGAACTTTTGGAACACGAAATAAGAGAATTGATGAGTGAAGAAAAAAACACAATAGTAATAGAATGGGCGGATAAACTCGGCGGATCAAAATTCCCCGACGGGATAAAGGTAAGAATGGAATATATGGGAGAAAACGAAAGGGGAGTGGAAGTTACCTAGAAACGAGGACGCGGAGAACGAGTGGGCGCGCCCCGCGCCCCAAATTCGCCCTCAAACGGACCTACCCGTTTATTAGAGCCAACGTCGCCGGTCCGACTCGTCCGGCACCCAGATCATTCTCCGAACTTATAATGTTGTTGGCAATTTGAAACCTTAAAACGGCGTCTTTGGTAACGGGACCAAAATAATCGGTTATCAGCATTCCCTCAAAAAATCCCTTGTCCCTCAAAATTCTTTGTAAAGTGGAAACCTCATGATCTCGTTGCCCCGGGTTAAGCTCCTTGGTCAAAAGATGACTCCCTTCGGAGGAAACGGATTCTGCCCCCGAGCCGGCAACAGCGATATTGGCCGATTCCAACTCGTTCTCATCAATTGAAGCGATCAGACGCTGGCCATGGTCTTCCGTAGCCTCCGCGATCATTCGGGTATTATAATCTCTCGCAACGACAACGCGATTCAACGCGTCCCTGGTTTTTGGACCGAATATTCCGGCTCCCAAAGAGGATTTATCTCCTACCAAACGCCGGGATTGTTGAAATTTAAAGACAGCATGCTCGGTCACCGGGCCGTAATATCCCGTAACGGAAGCTCTAAAAAAATTAAGTCTTGTAAGTTCCCGCTGAAGAGCGATAACCTGATCACCCCTATCTCCAATTTTGAGATCGGTGTTGAATTTTTTGATTTCCGAGGACATCACGGAGTCTGTCGCGGAATCCGCGACTCTTGGGGTAGTGTCTTCTTCTTCCGTGATTTCGCACTGATTTGGGATAGCTTCACTTGGAGAATAGCCCGCCAAAAAGACCTGTTCTTTTATAGAGTCATCTTTTCCGTAGACCACGACGTTTAACGTCCTTTTCCCCCAATTCAATGCTCTTGTAAGTCCTTTATCTCCATATCCCATCCAAATGTCCAGACGGTCGTAAACTCCTTCACGATCGGATGCCACAATGGCGCCTCCTCTGTCATGAACTGAAACAATTCCAACACCCGGAATGTCCATTTTTGTGCCAAACGCATAATTGCGCGGTGCGGCGATCATTCCCGGATACACAGGCGTTCCGTCCGCACTTCGCACGCCGGAGCCGTTTAATCTTATGTCACCTGTATAAGAACCTGTCGCGTAACGGACCTGACAGGGGAGAGGGGAGTAATACGCGGTAATCGTGAAAGTTTTGGTATACGGGTATGTTTGATCTTCCGCGGTGCTAGCGAAAACTTCTGAGCCGAAACCCGACGTGAAAAGTAGCGTAATAACTGCAAGAATTTTTATTTTCATTTTTATTTTTGATTTTTATATCGCAGAATTATATCACAAAAAAAGCAAAAACTCCTCCCATAAAGCTTGCCTCATACAAAGAATTGTTTTCTAAACTGCTCCTATTCTACGCAGTATTTCTCGGTCCACAAAGTCTCTGTCGCGACCGTATTTCAACCTTGAAAGTTGTTTGTAGGCTTCGGCGGCCTCTTTATCACCTTCCTCCGTATTCGGATTCACTGGAGTAATACTGAAAGGTCTGCTGGGTTGCGTGTCGATGGAAAGTTTTATAACAGCCTTGAACTTATCCATATTTACCAAATCTTGATCACTAAAAACCGGAGCCATTTCTTTTGCCATGTGCTCGGCGTCCTGCGCTCCTATTTTGTAGCACATCATACTTCCCACATTTCCAAAAACGGCGTCTTTAAGATTTGTGACTCCCTTTCTGCCTTGGTCCTCCTCAAGCTGTCCGATATACTGATGAGCGATGTTAAGCCCCAATCGATATTTACGCGCCTCCGAAAGGATGGACTCTATGCTTGGCGTAACATAGTTTTGAAACTCATCTATATAGAGGAAAAAGTCTCTGCGGTCCTTCTTGTGTAATTTTTCCCGCTTGAGAGCGGCCATCTGGATTTTCTGAACGATAATAAGTCCGAGAAGTTTTGAATTTATTTCACCGACTGTTCCCTTGGAAAGGTTCATCAAAAGGATTTTTCCTTCCTGCATTATCTTGGCAAAATCAAAAGCCGATTTTGTCTGACCTATTATGTTTCGCATCATCGTGTTTGTGACGAACTGTCCGAATTTGGCGGCAAAGTACGGAATCATCTCCGCTTTCTCACGGGCTCCGGTCTTCGCCATTTGATGGTCCCAAAAAGACGCGACAACGGGATTGGTGACATGCTGTCGCTTGATTTTTGCAAAATCGTCATCTGTAAAAAGGCGGACGATATCCGTCAAGGCTCCTCCCGCGGGATCTGACATGAGTGTAAGACAACCGTTCCTGAAATAATCCTGAATTCGAGGACCAAAAACTTCTTCGTCAAAAAGCTTTATCATTATGTTCATAGCATCCAAAGCAACAAGCTCTTTCTCCTCCCAAGTATCTCCCTCCAGAAGGTTCAAGCCCAGCGGACGCTCCATATCGGCAGGATCAAAATAGATGACGTCATCAGCTCTGTTTCTGGGGACAAAAGGAAGAACATCTTCAATAAGAGAGCCGTGAGGATCTATAAGACAAAGACCGTCGCCGTTTGCCAAATCCTGTCTGAGCATTACTTGTAAAATGGAAGATTTTCCGGTTCCGGTCTGTCCAATAACATAAAAATGACGAAACCTGTCTTCACGCGCCAAATAAATATCTTTCTTTATACCTCTGTACACATTATGTCCCAACAAAATGCCCTCTTTTGGGATATTCGGCGGAGCCGGAGCGATTTTGAAGTTCTGCCAAGCGATGCTCGGATATTTATTGAAACGGATATTAGGTATATGGAAAATACTTGCCAACTCCTCCGAAGAAAGGATCATCTTTCTTCGCCGAAAGATCTGTTTTGATCCTCTGCGAAAATTTCGGAAGATAAAATTTGTGACCAACACTTTATTATTGTGCCATTTAGTGGCGTCAAAACTGTTTCCGTTCGTTGTGTTAAATTGAGTGAACGCCCCCTTCATCGCGGCCAGATTAGCCTTTGCCGCATCCTTGGTGGGGGCGGAAGATACCAAACGAATCAACGTTTCAAAGCCCGGGCGTGTATTTTTTTCCTCCATGGCCTTTATCTCCTCATCGGTCACGGGAGTAGTACGTTCAGAAGCTTCAGAGATATCACCACCACCCAAGGCCTTTTCCCCACGGAACAGAATTTCGAAAAGAGATCCCACCCAAGTCAGAGGGTTATACCATTTTAGACGGGTCTTTTTTTTGCTTTGGAACATCTCTTTCGCCAAGGCTCGCCCCTTCTTTTGCCAACCCTGAGCCTTCGGGCGGACCATCACTTGGATCGCGGCCCCTTCGTCTTCCGAAATTTTTGAAAGAGAGTTCACAATTGTGTTCAGAGGATCGGCAGTCATAGATTCATATGAGCGAATGGGGTAATAATATGGTCGGGAGGTCATCATATAGCTGGAGACAACTTTGCTGTCGGGCTGAAAAATATTGTAATCTTCAACTTGTTCGATGTGTGCGTCCGGATAAAAAGCCGTGAGCTGTTTTTCAAGTATCGCCGAGAGAGATCGCGGGCAAACGACAAAAAAATGAACCTCTGCTTCCAAAACGGCATATTCAAAAGATAAAAATTCTTGCGAGGTGAATACTCTTGAAAAGTCTCCTTTGTATAAACTGTGCAGAGCCTCGTAAAATTGAGTCATAACCCCGCAAGAAATCTCCTTAAAGTCTTTTTGTTGCGAAAATTGTTCGCCCTCAACCTCTCGGTCGTCCTTGGATTCTTTCCTGGGGATACGAACATCCAAAAAAACCATATTGAAAGAACGGTTCATGTTTGCCTTGTATCGCAAATACTTGATTGAGCCTAAAATTATCAATACGGCTCCGAGGACTATAAGAATTGTGGACATCCAAAAACTCATCTGGGATTATTCTTTAATTTGTACATGTAATTCGTCCAGTTGTTCTTTCGGCATAGTTGATGGGGCTCCAAGCATAAGGTCCTTCGCTTTCTGATCCTTGGGAAAAGCGATGACTTCACGGATGTTCGGTTCGTCCGCGAAGATCATGACAAGACGGTCAAGGCCCCAGGCAATGCCTCCATGTGGAGGAGCTCCGTATCTAAAAGCCTCCAGCATATGCCCGAATTTCCGTTCCGCGTCCTCGTCACTGATCTTCATTTTATCAAAAGCCGTTTTCTGCACATCGCTTTGATGTATTCTTATGGAGCCGCCGGCTATTTCATTACCGTTCAAAATCAGATCATATGCCTTGGCCAAGGCTTTTTCCGGGTCATTCTCTAATTGTTCCGCGTCGAGAGGGGCGGTAAACGGGTGATGCACCGCGTCAAGTTTTCCGGTTTCCTCGTCTTCCGCGAACATGGGAAAATCTTTTACCCAGCAGAAGGAATATAGATTTTCATCAATCAATTCCAGTTTTTCGGCAACGGCTTTTCGCACGTAGCCCAAAGCTTCACACGCGATTTCGAATTTATCCGCAGTAAAAAATATGGCATCGCCGGTCTTGGCACCGCACCTTTCAACTATCATTTCAATCTCTTCCGGTTCAAAAAATTTCAAAATTGGCGATTTCGGACCTTCTTCTTCCATCAGTATGTATGCCAGTCCTTTTGCTTTGTATATTTTTGCGATTTCCGTGAGTTCATCGATTTCTTTTCTTGTGAATTTACTGCCGTTCTCAACCCTCAGAGCTTTCACTATACCTCCGGCGGCAACAGCGGAGCTAAAAACGGAAAATCCACAATTCTCAGCGATATCGGTCACATCGGATAGAGGCATATCAAAGCGCAAATCAGGCTTATCGCTTCCATAAATGTTCATGGCCTCATCGTATGTCAAAACCGGGAAGGGGATTTCCTTGATTTCTTTGGATGGCGCGAATTTTTTAGTAAGCTCGATAAGAAGCCTTTCATTCAAATCCATGATATCATCCGTATCAACGAAGGACATTTCCAGATCAAGTTGGGTAAACTCCGGTTGTCTGTCTCCTCTCTGATCTTCATCACGGAAACATCTGGCGATCTGAAAATATTTATCAAATCCCGCCACCATGAGAAGTTGCTTCAACTGTTGGGGGGATTGGGGCAGAACATAGAAAGTTCCCGGATAAAGGCGGGACGGAACCAGATACTCGCGGCTTCCCTCCGGAGTGCCTTTTATCAAAATGGGAGTTTCAATCTCCAGAAAATCCTCTGTTTCCAAAAAATCACGGATAAATTTGATGATCTTATGTCTCAAAACGATGTTTGACTTGAGTTTATCCTTTCGCAGGTCAAGATATCTGTATTTCAGACGGATTTCTTCCCCGACTTCCTTCTCCTGATCAATTTCGAACGGAGGGGTCTTTGAGCTACTGAGTATTTCAATGTTCCCCGCGACGATTTCAATCTTGCCTGTCTCCATATTCGGATTTTCGTGCCCTTCCAGGCGGGCTCGCACTTTTCCTTCCACGCGTACAACAAATTCGGGTCTCAAAGTGTCCATCTGGGAATGCGCGTCCGGAAAATCAACAGGATCCGAAACAATTTGGATGAGGCCGAACCTGTCTCTCAAATCTATAAAAATAATACCCCCATGATCCCGTCTGCGATGCACCCATCCAGACAAAACCACATCCGTTCCGATATCATTTTCCCCCAGATCCCCACACTTGTGAGTTCTATACATA
>PXEC01000081.1 GCA_003566255.1 Candidatus Peregrinibacteria bacterium
TAGATAGTTTGTTTTTTTGTGACTGATGTCCAAAAATACAGGACCTTTTTTTAGTTCCGAATAAATCCCTTTCGCTACTACATCTCTTGATGCCAGGTCGTTTTTAAGAAATTTTGTTCCCTGTTTGTTTACTAGTTTCCCCCCTTCTCCCCGGACAGTTTCCGATATCAAAAACATCGGGGAGATTTTTTTTGCGAGTGCCGTGGGGTGGAATTGCATGAATTCCATATCTTTTGTTTTCGCGCCCGCTCTTATTGCCATCGCGATTCCGTCTCCTGTCGCGATTTTCGGATTCGTGGTGTATCTGTAAAGTTGGCCACTTCCTCCTGTTGTCAGAATCGTCTGGTCCGCGAATATGGGGATCGATTTGTTTTTGTGAAGGACAAGGCATCCGTAGCAGGCTTTTTCCGAAATAATCAAATCGAGGGCAAATGTGTCTTCCAAAATTTCTATGTCTGGATGGTTTTTTACCTTTTCCGAAAGCACTTTTTCAATTTCTTTCCCGGTGTGATCACCTATATAGACTATTCTTTTTTCAGAGTGCCCGCCTTCGCGCGTTAGCAAGAGTTTTCCTTTCTTGTTGGCAAATTTGACTCCTCTTTCCATCAGTCTTTGAATTGCTTTCGGAGCTTTTTTTACCATAAACTCAACGGCCTTTTTATTGTTTCTGCCGGATCCTGTTGCGAGCGTGTCGTTTATATGTTTTTCGAAGTTGTCTGTTTTGGAAATCACTGTTGCGATCCCGCCTTGCGCGAAGTTTGTGCCGGAATCTATGCTTTTTTTCTTTGTGACGATGGTTACTTTTCCTTTTTTCGCTGCGTTTAGGGCAAAATTAAGCCCGGCAATGCCGGATCCTATGACTAGAAAATTTGTACGGATTTTGTTGTTTGACATCGTGGTTGGATTCTATCTATATCCACAGATTTTTACAAAGATAAAACTCAAGAGTTTTTCCCGGAAGTCGTGCTCCTTTGGAAAATCATCATTAGTATTATTTTTGACAATTTGGAACTTTGAGGTAGTATTTTTTGGCTATGGAGAAATCGGGATTTAAAAAAAGGTTTAAGCGTCCTGAACTGCTTTTGCCCGCGGGAAATCTTTCCAAATTAAAGGTGGGGCTTGCGTATGGGGGCGATGCTTTCTATATGGGTTTCACCCCCTTTAGTTTGCGTTGCAATGATAACGGGTTTTCGATGGACGAGTTGGTGGAAGGCGTTAAATTGATTCGCGAGAGGGGAAAGGTCTTTTATCTCACTATGAATCTGTTTCCGCGCAGTGAAAAAATAGACGTACTCAAGAAGCATATTTTGTTTGTTAAAAAGGAAATACGGCCCGATGCTTTGATCGTCGCGGACCCCGGAGTTTTTGAGATGGTCCGTGAATATTATCCGGAGGCTGTTATCCATATGTCTGTCCAGGCGAACATATCGAATTATCGTGCTGTGGATTTTTGGTGGAAACAAGGAGCGAAGCGTGTAATTTTGCCACGTGAGCTGACTTTGAAGGATATCCGCGATATTCATGCGAAAGTTCCCGACATGGAACTGGAGTTTTTTGTTCATGGAGCCATTTGTATGGCATACAGCGGCAGGTGCATGCTTTCCAATTACATGACGGGAAGGGATTCCAATCAAGGGGCATGTTCACATAGCTGTAGGTGGAAATACAAGGTTTTGGAGGAAGAAAAGCGCCCCGGGGAGTTTTATGAGGTGCAAGAGGATGAGAGTGGAACTTATTTTATGAATTCGAAGGATAATTGCATGCTTCCTTATTTGAAGGACCTGATAGAGGCGGGGATTTGCAGTTTTAAGATTGAGGGACGGAACAAGACGGAATATTATCTTTCAACTGTCGCTAAGGCATACAAAAAAGCCATCGATGACGTGATGGAGGGGAAGGATTTTGATGAGACTTTGCTTGATGAGGTCGCAAAAACGGCCAATAGGGGATTTATCCCCGGTTATCTTTTCGGTTTTCCGGGAAACTATAACGATACTTATTTTGAGGATAGCTCTCCGATGCAGACACATAAGTTTGCGGGTATCGTGACGGGAGGTGTTCCGCGAAGGGATCATGCCGGTTTGCAGAGTGATGATTTATATGAAGTTGACATTCGTAATAGGTTGGATTCCGGAGACGAAGTGGAAATCATGACTCCGGAGGAACAATTCATACTGAAGATAGATGAAATGTTTGATCTTGAAGGAAATCGGTTGGAATCCGTTCATGGGGGAGCGGGGGATCGTGTGTTAAAGCTTAAAAAAGGAATCCCCGAGGGATCCATGATAAGAATCAAAGCTTAAAACTGGAGAATTCTATTTGTGTCTTTTTCCAGGTTGTTTGTTCTTTCAAGAGTGAAGTCCGCAATTTCCAGATAGATAGGGTGTCTCTCTTTGTAAAGTTTTTTCATTTCTTCTTCCAATGTTTTTTCTTTCGTCAGGCGAGGGCGAAGAGAACTGGTTTTCAGATATTTTGTGCAATCTTCGGGTTTTCTGTGTAGATATATTATTCTCCCCAGCTTTTTTAAATTATCCCTGTTTTCTTTGTTCAGAACTGCGCCTCCTCCTGTTGATATCACAGTTTTTTTGTTATGATTCGCAATCCTTGTCCTTAATTCTTTTATTTTGTTTTTCTCCAGTTTGCGGAAATGGTTCCAGCCTTTTTTTTCAATAATTTTCTTTGTTGTCATTTTTTCTTCCTTTTCTATTTCCCGATCCGTGTCTATAAAATTAAATTTAAGTTTTTTGGCTAGCGCTTCCCCGATTTTGGTTTTTCCACTGCCCCGTAGTCCGATTAAGATTATGTTTGAAGGAGGTTTTAACCTAGAAAGATCTTCCCAAAAGGTTGTATAACTTTTTGATACACACTCGGGATTTTCTATCTTCAGGTTTATGTTTGGTAATACTCCCTGAAGAATAGCGAATGACATTGCGATCCTGTGGTCGTTATAGGTCGAGATGGAAATGTCGCGAAGGGGGGCTTTTCCTTTTTCTATTGAAATAGAGTCCTTGTCGGTTTTTATTTTTGCTCCTAGTTTTGTAAGTTCGTTTTTTAGTGCCAGGATCCTGTCACATTCTTTTAATCTCAGAGTCGCTATGTTTTTTATGATGGTTCTTCCCTCTGTTTGAGAGCTTAGAACAGCAAAAGTCGGGACCAGGTCCGGGGTGTCGTTCATATCTACTGTTCCAAGGGATTTTAATTTTTTTGGAGACGTGATCAGAACGCCCTTTTCTTGTTCTTCTATTTTACATCCCATTCTTTCCAGGTAGGTAAGGAATTTTATATCACCTTGAATAGATTTTTTGTTCAATCCGAGTAAAAACACTTTTTCTCCCGGTCTTAGAGCTACATACGCCCCCATATATGATGCCGATGTCGCGTCACTTTCTATTGTGTAGCTTTTTGGCACTGAGTGTTCTTCTATAATTGGTTCTATCTTGAAATTTCTGAAATTTTTGCAGACTGTTATATTTTTAGGGGGAATTCCAAAGTTTCTCATCAACTTCAGGGTCATATCAATATACGGTTTTGAGCAAACTTTGTGTTCAACTTTTATCTCGGTCGGGTTTTCCAAAAATGGTCCTATCATGAGGATTGCAGATAAAAATTGACTACTTGTGCGTCCGGTCATTTTTATTTTTCCGCCTCTCGGTTTTGAAGGAAGAATTTTTACCGGAAGTCGATTTTTGGGGCTTTCTATTTTTGCGCCCAATTGTTTCAGGGTGTCCAGAAGTTCCTGAACGGGTCTTTCTCTCATGCGTTTTTCTCCGTCTATCACAACCGTCTTTCCGGTTAATGTCGCTGTTGCTATTAGAAATCTTGTGATCGTCCCGGCATTTCCTGTGTGGATTTTTACCGACTTCGCGGAAGATTTCAATTTCTCCAAGCCTTCACTCATATATTTTGTGTCGTCGCAGTCGGGGATGTTTTTCAGGGTTGTTTTTCCGCCGGTCAAAAAATTCAGTATTAACGCTCTGTTCGCGATACTTTTTGACCCCGGGATTTTCAGTTTTACGGGCATTTTTCTTTGTGAATTGTTACTGATCCTATACTTGTGGGAAGAATAAAGTTTATATGCCCCCCTTCATTTTTTTTATCTCCGATTATTTCCTTCAGGGGTAATCTTTTCATTGTGGAAACGGGAAGTCCCGCGGCGATGAGCAAATTTTTTATTCTTTCTGCTTCGGATTTTTTTAGTATTCCTTTTTCTACTGCCATTTTGTTGGCAAGTACCATACCGATGCTTATAGCGTGGCCGTGCAGAAGTTTGTAATCTGAAAGTCTCTCCAATGCGTGACCGTAGCTGTGCCCATAGTTAAGGATCATGCGCAGATTTTTCTCTTTTTCGTCTTGTTTCACTATTTCACTTTTTATTGCTACTGCGCGTTTTATTATGTACGTTAGCGTTTTTTTGTCTAAAGAAAGGATTTTTTGCATATTTTGTTCAATAAATTTGAACAACTTTTTGTCCGCTATTACCGCACACTTTATTATTTCCGCGAGACCGTTTCTGATGTGTTTTTTTGGAAGGGTTTTTAGAAAATCGACTTCTGTCACTATCAGTTTTGGACGGGTTATTGTCCCAATCATATTTTTTCCCTCGGGAATGTTTATTCCTGTTTTTCCGCCCACCGAGGAGTCTGCCATCGCAAGTAGTGTTGTGGGAATTTGTATACAGGGAATGCCTCTCATATATATTGCCGCCAGAAAACCTCCAACATCTCCCACGACGCCACCTCCCAAGGCGATGACCGCGTCCTTGCGATTGAACCCTTTTTGCGAGAGTTGTGAGGCCAATTGTTCGATGCTCTCAAGTGTTTTATGTTTTTCTCCGGCCGGAAATGACGCCATGTCCGCTTTCACCCCGTTTTTCCGTAGATCTCTCAGCAATTTTGTGCCATAGAGTTTTTCTACTGTTGAATCCGTTATCAAGCAGTATTTTTTACCGATCTTTTTCTTCTTCAATTCTTTTGCCAATTTCTCCGTTTTCATATGCTTTTGTTCATGGCTTTAACGATCGGTTTTATGTTTCTCATTAGTGTTTCAAGTTCTTTCAGGTTTAGTTGCTGTTGAGAGTCGGATAATGCGTTTTCAGGGGAAGGGTGAACTTCTATCATGAAGCCGTCCGCTCCCGCCGCGATGGCGGCTTTTGTCATCGGCTCTATCAGTGATTTTTTCCCTGTCCCGTGTGAAGGGTCCACAATTATCGGGAGACTGCTCAATTCCTTTACCAACGGAATTGTTGCCAGCGTGAGGGTGTTTCTGGTCTCTTTTTCGAAGGTTCTTATGCCCCGTTCGCATAGTATTATCCGGGTGTTTCCGTGAATCAAAATGTGCTCCGCGGCAAAAAGCAATTCCTCTATTGTGGCGTTGGATCCTCTTTTCAGTAGAACGGGTTTTTTGAGTTTTCCAAGTTCTTTCAAAAGTTCGAAGTTTTGCATATTGCGGGCTCCGACTTGAAGGATGTCCGCGTGTTCGGCCACTAAATCCGCATCTCTTATGCCCATCACTTCCGTCACTGTGGAAAGATCGTGTCTGTCTGCCGTTTCTTTCAAAATTTTTAGGCCTTTTTTGCCCAGTCCCTGGAAAGAATGTGGACAGGTTCGGGGTTTGTATGCCCCTCCTCTCATTATTTTTATCCCCAGTTTTTTAAGTTTGACTCCCACTTTCTCCATCTGTTCTTCTGATTCTATCGCGCAGGGCCCCGCGATCACCGCAATTTCGTTCTTGCCTATCTCTATGTTTTTTAGTTTTATCATGGTCTTAATGATACTGAAGGTGTATTATTTTGCCAATAAAGATTTTTTATGTTGATAGACACGCACGCGCACTTGATGTTTCCTGAGTTTGATAAGGACTTGGATGAAGTTTTGAACCGAGCAAAGAAGGCAGGTGTTACGGCGGTAATCAATGCGGGATGCGGAGTGGAAGCATCAAAAAAATCTGTAGAAATGGCGGATGGAGAGTTTCTGTATGCCACTTTGGGCCTTCATCCATATGATTCCGCTGATTTGGATGATGATTTGATCAAGGAGTGGGAATCTCTGATTTCTTCCGATAAAAGTGGTCGAGGACGCATTGTCGCGGTAGGGGAAACCGGGTTGGATTATTTTAAAGCGGGAGTTCCCAAAGATATACAAAAAAGGTCTTTTGAAAGGCATGTGGCTCTGGCGCGGAGGACGGGGTTGCCCGTAATTGTCCATAATCGGAATGCGGATGATGATTGTTTGGAGATCTTGAGTAAATATCCTTCCGTTAAGGCGGTTTTTCATTGCTTCGGGTCATCTTTGGAATTTGCGAAAAAAGTTTGGGACTCGGGATATTTCACTTCTTTTACCGGGATTGTCACTTATCCGGCGGCTGTTGGGTTGAGAGAAGTTCTTAGGGAGGTTCCGATGGATAAATTTTTTGTTGAAACCGATGCGCCTTATCTTGCGCCTCAGATTTACAGGGGAGAGAGGAATGAGCCGGCATATGTTTTGGAGATTTTGAAGTGCGTCGCGGATGTGAAAAAGATTGATATTGCGGATGTCCGCAAGGCGGCTTTTGAAAACAGTAAGGAATTTTTTGGGTTGAACTCTCCGGCTTGAACACTCCGGCTTGAACCTTCCATCTTGAACCTTCCACCTTGAACTATTTTTTTGAACAGAGGTTTTGCTTATCCTTTATTTTTTCAGTTTTTCCAGCACTTCGTTTTTTTCTTGA
>PXEC01000047.1 GCA_003566255.1 Candidatus Peregrinibacteria bacterium
CGATCCGATTTCATGTCTTACAAAAACCGAAGGACTTTTCGCAGCCGGAGATGTTACCGATGTTCGTGACAAGCAAATTATAACCGCCGCCGCGGAAGGATCGAAGGCGGCTTTGAGCGCTTATAACTATTTGAAAAAATAAATCAGTATGACCCAAAGTGATTATAAAAAATTGGCCGGTATAGTTTTTGTTTTCCTATTTTTTTATTTTGTTCCTTTGGATTCCGTTGTTGTGGAAGGGGCGTTTTTGTCCGGTTTGCTTTTGCTGCAAGAATATGTTCGTGAACATATTCTTACTTGTCTTTTGCCCGCCTTTTTTATTGCCGGCGGAATTTCCGCGTTTGTTAAAAGGGAAACCATTTTGCGTTACTTGGGTGGTCATGTAAAAAAATATCTTTCTTATTTTGTGGCTTCCGTTTCCGGAATAATTTTGGCGGTTTGTTCCTGCACCATTTTGCCTTTGTTCGCGAGTATAAGAAAAGGTGGCGCCGGGCTTGGACCCGCAACTACTTTTCTTTTTGCGGGGCCCGCAATAAATGTCGGGGCGATTTTTTTAACTATGTCTGTTCTGGGTTTTGACATTGGTCTTGCGCGGGTATTTTTTGCGATTCTTCTCGCGATTCTTGTGGGAATTACTATGCAGCTTATTTTTAGGGAAAAACCGAACGATGAAGATTTGTTTGTTAAATGTCCGAAGAAAACTTACGAAGTCGGCAAGGGCGTTTTGGCAATTTTCTTTTTAACAATCCTCGGGATTTTGGTTGTTGGTGATTTGCCCGTGGTTGATTTCCATAAATATATTTTGATGACTTTATTGATTTTGATTGTTGTGGGAATTTCCATTTTTAAATTTAAGCGTGAGTTGACCGGGAAGTGGCTTTCGGAAACTTGGAAATTTTCCAAAATGCTTTTACCAATTTTGTTTGTTGGTGTTTTTATCGCCGGATTTATAATGCCTTTTTTGCCGGAGCCCCTCATTGTTCAGCTTGTCGGGACGAATTCCATTTTCGGAAATTTTATAGCCTCAATTTTTGGAGCTTTTATGTATTTTTCAACTTTGACCGAAGTCCCTATTTTACAGGCGCTAATTGCGAAGGGGATGTCTCAAGGGCCGGCGTTGGCATTGCTTTTGGCGGGGCCGTCTTTAAGTTTGCCAAATATGTTGGTTATAAGAAAAGTGTTTGGTAATACAAGAACTTTTGTTTATATTTTGCTTGTTGTTTTTTATTCAACTATCGCCGGATTTATTTTCGGTTCACTAATGAGTTTGTAATTTAATAATTATGGAAAATTTTAAAAAGCAGAGAAGAAATATTTTTATAGGTCTTTTTGTTGTTGTTTTTTCTTTGTTGAGTTTTTTTATTTTTAATATTGAGGATGAATATTTGTCAGTTTCCGTTTATCTTCCGGAAAGTTTGAAAGAAAATGTTAATGATTTGACTGCGGCTTTGTGCCCCACCGTTCATTATATGGCGGAGGAGTTGGAGGACGAAGGAGTTGATGTTGTCAAAGCATCTTCAACCCCGGATAGTTTGGATTATCTTCAAAAAGGGCTTGTTGATTTTTCCATTTGTAGCCGACTTCCGGCTCCCGGTGAACCTGAATTTTCTTATCAAATTATCGGGGATGGTTATTCTTTTTTCTCTGCCGAAGGTTTTGTGATATCCGAGGAGGAAATGAAATATTTCAATTTTTTTACCGATTTGCCGGTGGAGGATGTTCTTGAAAAATTTTCTTATATTTCTCAGGATAGAATAATGAATGTTGATGATGTGTATGAATATGTGAGAGAGGGGATTGTTATAACCGATGTTGAAAATACCGATTACTCACGCGCAAATGTTGTTCTTGTTTTTGACGAAGAAGGTAAAAGACTTCCATATTCTTGGGCTCCCGTTTTATATCATCGGGAAGTTTCCACGACAAAGTGAAACATACTTAAAAACAAAATCGCTATAAGCGGTCCGTATAAAAGACCTATCGATCCGAACGTTTGAATTCCTCCGATTATCGCGAAGAAGATTATTATGTGATGGGCGGAGAGTTTGTCCTCCAATATTTTCGGTTTGATTATATTTTCTCTCAGTATGAATTCCGCCAGTATGAAAAATATCATTAAATATATGAACGGCATGTATCCAGTGAACGGAATTGTTATTAGTCCTGCTATCAAATACACGAAGAATGTTCCTATTGTTGGAATCAATGATAATATCACCGCGAGGATTGCCCATATCAGCGCGCCCGGAACGTTGAAAATATAAAAACCTGTGAATGCTATCGCTCCCGCTATCAGTGATGTAATGAGGTTTCCGGTGAATACTGTCTTTGCCACAAATCTGCACTGATTAACCAAAACTTCATTTTGTTTTTTTGTGAAGGGTAAAAAGCCTTTTATTTTTAAAACAATTTTGTCGCCTTCTTTCAAAAAGTAATAGTAGGCAATGATAAAAATGAAGAACAAAAATCCAAAGTTCATTATTGATGACCCCACATCTCTCGCTACCAAATATATTGTGTTTCCGGCACTGCTTATCCAATCTTGCAGATTCGCTTCTATTATCGCCATGTCCAATTTATATCCTAAAAATTCGATATCTTTGTATTGGGATAAAAACTGCGTGATGTTTGCAGTGTCGAATGTTTGCATAAACTTGATTGCTTCTTTTGCCACCAACCCCAGAAATATCGCCAAAGGTATCAGTATAATTATTATTGTTGTTATTACCGTCAGCAATGCGCTTCCGCCCGCGGATATTTTTTTTGAAAGTTTTTTATGTAACGGATAAAAAACTATTGTGAAAAGGGCCGCCAAAACAAAACTCGTAAAAAACGGCGTAAAAATATATATGAATAACCCAAGGAATATTGAAAAGATGACGTATTTTGTTGCGTGTTGCAATTGAGTCATGTTTTTAGTTTTCAAGTCCTATGAAAGGAGTGGCTCCGCCCCAGTATTTTGGAGTTGTGCCGTCCCATTTTTCAATCCATCTCAGTTCCGATACTTTAGGATTTACTCCCAGCGCTTCCGCTTCTATACGAATTGCCGTTGCCTTTGCTTCAGCGTCCACAACTCTTTGTTCCGCTTCAATTCTTATTCTTTCCAGATCTCTTTCCGCCTTTAGTTTAAGTTGCTCCGCCGTTACTTTTGCTTCAATTGCCTCATTGAATGCTTCGGAGAATTCAAATTCCGTTATGTTAACTTCCACCACGTTGATGTGAAGTGTAGCGAGTCTTCTTTCAAGGTTGTCTTTTATCAGATCTTTTACTTCTTCACGTTTTGTTATCAGTTCTTCCGCTGTGAATCTGGCGGTTATGGCTTTTACCGCTTCTTGTATTGCCGGGGCTATTATTCTTTGATTATATTCTCTTCCCACTTCTTGCCAAATACGGTTCACCGCGTTCGGATTAAGGTGGTAGTTTATTGCGATCCGTGAAGTCACTATTTGAAGATCCTGTGATGACGCGCTTGCCGGAACTTCATCTTTTTGAATTTTTACGTCCATTATTTGGACTTTCTGAACGAAAGGAATTTTGAAATAAAGACCTTCGTTGAAAATTTTGTTTTGAACGGCTCCGAATTGGAGAAGGACTCCTCTTTCTCCGGCTCCTACCGTTCCCACTCCTTCAAATAGCAAAATTGCTACGATGAAAATCCCCAGTATTAACGGGATGTGTTTTTTTACGTCAGGTATTTCTTGCATGTTGAAAATGGTTATCTTTTAATTTAAGCCCACTTTAGACCAGAAGCCCGCTCTTTTCAATCTTTTTGCGTCTTTTATCTAAGAATTCTTTTGTACTCCATTTCGTAAATGTGCAGGAATGCCATGAAAAGCATCAAAACAAGGGGGCCCACAATTATTCCTTTGAATCCCATTGTCCAGATTCCTCCCAAAACCACAAAGAAGATCATTAGGGGATATGTTTTTGCTTTATGTCCTATGAAGTATGTTCTTAAAAGGTATTCCACCGATCCTATCGCGACTACTCCCCATATTATAATGAAAATGCCGGCCGCTATCTGGCCGTTCACAAAAAGGATAATTGTCGCCGGAATCCATACAAGTGAGGGGCCGACCAAAGGAATCAGAGATAAAAATGCCATCATCGTTCCCCAGAAAATAGGATTGGGGATTCCCACTATCGCGAATCCTATTCCGCCTATTGCTCCCTCAATCAATGCCGTTAGAAATACTCCCAGCGTTATCGCTTTTACCATTGTTGTTATTTTTTTGAACAGTTCTTCTTCATGTGAACGAGGCAATGGACTTAGCTTTGCAAGTCTTTCCATGATCCTGTTTCCATCTTTGAAGAAATAAAACATTGCGAAGAGGATTATTAAAAATCCTACGATCAAGTTCAATACGTTAAAGACAAAACTTCCTATTTGCGTTGCAAGAAAACTGCTGAATCTTTGGGCCATGTTCAATATGTTTGTTTTTAGGTCCTGCATGTGTACTCCCACCAACGGTTGCACATATTCCGCATAGAAATTTTGTATTCCGCTTCCGCCCAGTTCCAGCCATCTGTCGTATTCACCGGTTTCAAATCTGACTTGAATAAGTTTGTATGTGTCTATTGCTTCGTTTGCCACGAGTATGGACAAAAGGACTATGGGGACCACTATCACCAAGAGTACGATCGCGCATGAGACAAGGGATGCTATGGCACTGCGACCTCTGAAAAGTTTTAGGAAAAACTTATATATTCCATAAAAGGATATGGTCAAAACCGCGGCCAGCAGGATTATTTGCAAGAAAGGTTGCAAAATATAGAGTAACGCTATTAGAGATAGAACCAGACAGGCTATTAAAAAGTATCCCGGTAGTTTTTTGATTACCAAGCTTCTCATTAATATTTGGTTATTACTGCTATTTTTTGGTGATCTTTAAGCGTGCCTTCTTCAACAAAATAAACTTCTCCGTTATCTTCCATCATTTTTTCCACTACGTCATCCACGGCATCACTTATGTATTTTGGGTTGGCCGCGGCTTGTTCATCGTTTTCTTCCGCCGTGTGTATAGTCAATTCATCATCGCCTTTGAGCGCCGGCTGATAATATCCTTTTTCCACAAACAAAATATGACCTTTTTTCATTCCTACTTCACGCCAAACTTGTGTAATCCCGGAAGCGTATTTCCCGTTGTTTACCGCCTTTTCCAGTTCTCCCAGCATCTGTTCTTTTTCAGCTTCCAATTTTTCCAATATTTTCGGTCTTATTAGTTCCGACACTTCATGTTCCGTGAAATGGTCGTAATTACCTTCCGCGGTGAGGTAGATTTTATCTTTATTCTTGCTGATTTTTTGGAACTCCGCGAGGTTGTCCGCCACACCGACCAGTACCAAATTCTTCTTTTTCCCCAGATTTTTGCTTATGAACTCATCTATGTCCTGGTAGAACTTTATTCGGACATTTTCATTAAACAAATTTGTATCTTGATAACTGTACCTGTTGTCGTCCATCAAAGGTTCGTCCACGTATTCTTTAACGCTTTTCGGAAGATCTTTTGGAAAATATTCGGACACTTTGTCGTCCATTCCGTGGAATATCCTTGTGTGCTTTTCGCTAAGCAGGATCACATTGTAGTTGAAGCTTCTGTTCAATGTGTAAACGATGTCTCTTACCTGAAAGGAAGAGTCCACTATCGCTGTTTCACGCGAGGGGAAGGGTAGATATACAATTTGTTCAACGTCTTTTGACATGAATACTCCCAAAGAATCCAAAGGATGGTCATAGTCCACTTTTTCTTCCAATTCCTTCAGTTTTTCCATGTAATGCTCAGTGTCTCTTTTATCAAATTGATCCGAAAGAAGCTCATTTATTTTCTTGAACTGATTCTTCATGATTGTGGGATTTTGTTTTGAAGCGGGGAATTTTCTGTGCGTCGGGATGACAATGGATATTGCCGGAAATGAATCCACCCCCTTTAATTTTTGTAGTTGGTCTTTGAGCATGATTTTTGAAATTTTAGAATTTTCCTCATCATATATTATTTTGGGGTTTTTACAACTTGACTATTGTCCCCGTTTTGTGATGTAATATACGGCCATGGAAAAAGGACCTAATAGAAAAGAGTGCGATTGTCTTTCTCCCGAGGATTCGGAGGTTGTTGCAAAGTATTTTGAAATTGTTTGCGAGGGTGGCAAAGAAATTCCTGAAATAAAGAGGTTTGTTCAAGAGGAGGTGGACGCGCTTTTTTTTAAAGATGAAAATGAAGGGAGGTCTTTAAGAGCGATTCGGTCAAACATTGCCGTCTATGTTGCTGCGGTCAAAGAAAAAGTTAACCAACTGGAAAATATTTCCGAAGATGGGAGATTTGAGAAGAAGCGGGCCGGGGGGAAGAAAAGTTTTTCCAGGGCGCCCAGAACGATTTATAAAACTTTGCAGGAAATTTTTACATCGAAAGCGGAAAGGCAGAACTTTGATAGGGGAGAAAAAGGGGACATTGTTATTGATCCCAGAAAGATAACCGATGATATGTTGAGTTCTTTCGGGTTGGATGAATATATTCCTTCCGGTGGAACTGTCGCGGAAAAAGTTGCTGCTAGGGGCAAAGCTATTCCTGCGATAAAAAAGTTCTTTGAAGAAGATGTGGAGCCTCTTTACTATGATCACGAGAGACATTTGAGACCTCATGAAGGATCTTTTTTCCGTTCAATGAAAATTGTTC
>PXEC01000107.1 GCA_003566255.1 Candidatus Peregrinibacteria bacterium
AAAAATGTTTATGCAAAACTTTTCCGGTAGCGGTATCAAAGACCATAAGCCTGCTATGGTCCCTTGGCGCAACCGGGTTCTGTGCAATGAAACTCTCAGGCAAATCGTAGTCAAAATCAGAAGTTTTTATCATTCCTCCCACTTAGTTTCTTCTTCGTTCTCACCGTCCGAACCCGTGAATGAATCATCTCTTTTCACGACGATCAAAGTCATGTCATCATCTTGACTGTGTCCTTCGGTGAAGGCAGCTAAATCCATGGCGATGTGGTGATTAACACCGTCAGCGGAATAGCGGGTGGCATATTCGGCGACAGAATTCTTCAGCCGCTCAAGTCCGAACATGTCTCCGCTTTCGTTGCGGGCTTCCGTGATGCCGTCAGAATAGAGGACCATGAAGTCCCCGTTGTTCAGCTTAACCTCCGCCTCCTTTATCAGCTTTGAATTATTAGGAACCATTCCGATGGCGACACCCCCCGACATTATGGCTTCACAGTCCCCGGTATCAGCGCGATAGACGATTATATGTTCATGTCCCGCTCCGACGTAAGTCATGCGTTGCGTTTTTTCGTCCCAGCACAAGAGAAGCATTGTCATGAACATCGCTTTTTTGACATGCCTTTTGATATATTTATTCACCATAACAAGGACCTCATACGGGGAGTTATAAATATCGACAAAAACACTCATAAGAGAATTGATCATGGTCATTATCAGTCCGGCGGCAACCCCGTGTCCCGTAACGTCCCCGATGTAGACATATAGTTTGTCTTTACTGCGGAAAAAATTAAAACTGTCCCCGCCGATCTCCGTCGCGGGTTTAGTCTTCGCGACCACCTGAAGGCCTTTGACCCGGGGGCTTTTGGTCGGCAATATGTCTCTCTGTAACTGAGAAGCGATTGATAATTCATCCAACATCCTTCTTCTGTCCTTGATATCATGGCTGACAGCGCCCAATCCCTTTGTGACTTGATTGAAAAAATGCGCGATAATCCCGATCTCGTCCACCCTTGATGTATAAATCCGTTTGTACGGCTTGCCCGCGATCAAAAGCTGCATCTGTTTCAAAACGGTCCTGAGTGGCCGCACGATATCAATCCAATACGCTATCAAAAAATAAATAAGAAAAACCCCCAGAGCAAATATCAGAACATAAAAGGGAACAGTTTCTTGCTCCGTGTAATGGAAGTAAAAGACCACCGCGGCTATCAACAAGCCAAACAGAAATAGATTTAAAAATAATTTCCTTATTATACTTTTTCTTATAAAACGCATTCTAGATTTCTTTTAAGAATTCACTTAGTGAGGGACGGACCTCAACGACTTCCGCTATACCGATTGTTTTAAAGACATCAGCTATATGCGCGTTTGGTCCCACAATAATAAGCTTCCGATCTCTTTGGACCAAGTGCGTATGGACCTCGATCAGATAGCCTATTCCTTCGCTGTTTATGAAGCGGAGGTTCGTAAAATCGAACACGAGGTATTTGCCGGAAAAATTTTTCACACACTCGGAGAGTTCGTCCTGGACCTCGTTGTGCCCCGCCTTGTCAAACTCACCGGTGAATTTGACTATGGTATAGTCAACATCGCCGGTATGTTCCTGAACATTAATTGTTAAATTTGGGCCCATATTCTTGTTGTTAAATTTTATTTTAGATAAGTTTTTACATTTTCTGCCAATTCATACTCCCCGACAAGCTCATAAAGAAAATTGAGTCTCAGCAAACTGTCGCGTTTCCAATCCGTGAATGATGATCCTTTGCTTTCCCAGAAATGGGCGTTTATTTCCTGCTCAACAATATCCTTAACCATTCTATCAACATTTTTCAAAATAGGCACGTCAATGTTGCCCATCAAACGCCGCACTTTTGAAACACGTGATCTATTTCCGCTGAGTAAGATATCCATAAGGGTCGGAACTCCGTCCATAATTCCCATTTTAAGCAAAGCAATAGCACTGTGAATCCGCAAATTTTCATCATCAGAAGAAAGATAGTGGGAGCAAGCCTTCTTGTATCCTTTCATATTCAATTCCCCGACGGCAAAAATTCCATGCGCGATTTTGGAGGGATCGTCGGAATTGATGAATTCGTTCACTATGCGCATCGCTTCGGAACGAAACTCCTTGAAGCGCGAAAGAGTTATCGCGGCGTTAGCCCGTTGGAACGGAGTTAAAGAATCCAACGTTGAATGTATGCAGTCCGCTACGGCGGGATCATTATAGTTTCTTAAAGCCAAAATGACTTCCGCTTTATGAAGACCATCAGAGGTTTTTAAAGCATCCAGAAGGAACTCCAGAGCCGCGAAATCACTGATCCTTGCCATAAGCTTGATTATTTTAGCCAAAATATCCGGATTCGTTTCCTTGTTGTACATATCCTTGAGCAAAACTATCAGTTTGTATTTTTCATGCAAATGAGAGAATCGGGCAAGAGAGTCCAATGCTTCGCTACGGACGGAAAAATTTTGGGATTTCAAGCATTTGATCAGATCACTTACGGTATCAGGGTCGTTGAGTTCGGGCAAAACTTTAACAATTCGCGCTTTCAGCGACGGGGGTTCATCTCGGGAAAAAAGAACGCGCCTCAATATATTCGCGGATCCCTTATGACCCTTTTGCGCCAGAATATCAACCGCGGTAATGCGGGCTTCTTTGTTTCCATTGTAAAGCAGATCATTCACAGCCATAAGGGTGTATTTTTTCTGCTGTGTCCAAGTGAAATAAAGGAATGACAACACCGCCGCCACCATAGCAAGATTGACAAAAAAGACTTGTGAAGCATCGGAAAACAGATGTTGGAACAACAAGATACAAAAAGCTCCCGCAACGGCGCCCACGGGACGCGCAAGTCCTTCCAAAAGCTCCCGGACATACTCCCTGATATTATGCTGTAGCGCGTAAAAGGAACTATGATACACGTTCGTGAACAAAACCGTTCCGACCGTAAAATTATTTTTTGCCAAAATCGCCATGGGAAAGGTGTAGGAAAGAGTCAACCCGAAAACACTGAACAAAACAAGCAATCCGTGCACGATCATGGTGCCGACAATACCAAGATAATCGATTATCCTACTCCCCAGAAGAAGTTGAACAAATAATGCAGAAGCGCTAAACAAGATAAAAAGCGCCCCCAGATCGTGGGCAAGCGCATGTTCAAAACCGCTTCCGGCCTCCAAAATGACATTTGAAACATTTCTATAAACAGCCTTCGTATATTGAAACTCCAACAAATTAAAGATCAGCCATTGCAGAACAACGATAAAAAAGAGGCCTTTGATGTAGGAGGCGTGTCTGGAACTGGAAAAAGCCTTCTTAAATTTAAAAACAACACTTCCGGAGGGGAATTTGCGTTTGTGATTTGAAATGCCAGGCTCGAAATTGTGAGAAGTCGTGGCAAATATCACAAACGGGATTATCAAAAACAGAGTTCCCAGCCAAACGTACACAAAAGATGAAACCTCCATAAAATTCACAAATCCGATGATCATAAGACCGGCAAATATTCCCCCGATAATATCGGCCGATTCAATAACCGGGAATGTTCGTTCACTCTCCAGTGGAGTAAATAAATCCTCAGTGAAGGCATATAGGAGTATCTTGAACTGGGTCAAAAAAATACCAACAGCTACAAAGATCAAAGCAAAAAACATGGGTATGTTGCTTTGTGAAAACGTGGACGCCGCAAAGAGAAAGAGACCCGCCATCGCCAGGCTTCCTATCATAATCTGATATTTCTCGAAGCGTTCAATAAAAGTCGAGTAGAAAAAACTCCCGATGATCGTGAAAGCGGCATTTATCAGAAACAAATAGGGGAGTGAAGCGATTCCATATTTGGAAACAAAGAGAGTGATCAAAACCGTCCATCCCAAAACAAAGCTCAATCTGTAAAAAAATCGGATCATCCACGCGCTCCACACCCGCGACCACTCGCTGTCTCTCAGATTGAAAACCTTGCAGAGTATATCGGTCTTTCCGGTATTATCAGGCATTTTGTTTTTCTTTTAATCAGTTATATTTTACAACAGTAAGGAGTTTTTAGCAAGCCCCGTAAGAGATACGACTTGTCGTTTGGTGTAAAATGCGGACATGTCCAAAAAGTTTTTTAGATCAAGTGGTGTTGGCGTGGCGACGGCGCTTATAAGCATGGCGGCTTTACTAAGCTACATAATAGGGCTTTTAAGAGACAGGATAATAGCGGTGCACTTTGGAACCAGTGCCGCGACGGACACATACAACGCGTCCTTCATAATTCCGGACATGATTTTCAACCTTTTCATTGCCGGTGCGCTCATGGCGGCGTTCCTGCCGGTTTTTTCAGATTATCTGTCAAAAAACAAAGAGGAAGCGATGAAGCTGGCAAACACAATGATGACGGGAGCGGTCATGGTCGTAACGATTCTTTGTGTTATAGCCTTCGTTTTTATGCCACAGATAGTGCCATTTATTTTCCATGAAGCTGATCCAAGCATGAAAACGGACATAATTTGGATGACCAGAATAATGCTGGGATCCGCGATTCTCTTTGCGGTGAGCAACACTCTTGGAAATATACTGATGAGCTACAAACATTTTATGGCATACGCGCTATCCCCGATACTCTATAATCTGGGGATAATTTTCGGGGTGATACTTTTACAGGAACAGATGGGAATATATTCTGCCGCTACCGGAGTGATTATTGGAGCTTCTCTTCACTGCATCATCAGGATAATTGATACACTGGGGACCGAATACAGGTTTAAACCGGATTTTGCATTTTTCCATCCGGGATTCAAAAAAATAATAAAACTGATGATTCCTAAATCGATAAGCTTGGTTGCATGGCAGATAAATCTATATATCTTCGCGATTGTGGGGATAAGTATACAAACCGGGGCACTTGCGGCCTTCGCTTTTGCCAGAAACATACAAAGTTTTCCGGTGAGCCTTTTTGGTATCGCGTTCGCTACGGCGGTCTTTCCATATCTTGCAAACGCAGTCAGCGAAAAGAAAAGAGACGCCTACACGAGTCACGTCCAAAAGACAATACAGCGTATTTTATTTTTCACGATTCCGGCCGCGGTAGGGATGATGGTCATGGCGGAGCCGATAGTGGAATTGATTTTGAGCGGGGGTATGTTTCAAGAAGAATCAATAATGATGACTTCTATTATTTTGTTCTTTTTCGCTCTGTCTATTCCCTTTGAAAGCGTCTCGCATATATTGGCACGGGCTTTTTACGCCTTTCAAAACACAAAGACACCCACGATCATAAACATATGCGGGATGATAATAATCGCGGGAGTGACATATTTTGTAGCTCCCATCTATGGTGTTCACTGGTTCTCAATCGGTTTTACACTCGGATTTTTGTTCTACATGAGTGTTATGATAATTTTCCTTGGAAAACATCTGAAAACCTTTCAATTCTCGACCTTTTTCAAAAGTCTTGGGAAAACCGCAATCGCGACAGCCATAATGGTGCTGGTTGTGATGATGACCGTCTTTCTTGAAGAACTAATGCCAGTCAGATTGTCCCATGTCCTTCGGATATCGCTGGGTGGGGGAACATTCTTCCTGATCGCGGCAATGCTGAAATCGCAAGAAATGGGAAGCATCAAATACATAATCGCAAGAATTCTACCTAGTAGAGTGAAACAACCCCCTCCAGTTTAAAGTCCTCTCCGATTTGACTGACCCGGGTTTTCGATAATTTGACCGCGTCGGAAATTTTTTCGATGCCTTTGCCTCCGATCACGGAAAGGTTTTCGCTTCCGCCGATCAATTTTGGAGAAACATAAAAAATCACTCGATCGACCAGTTTCTCATCCAGGAAATTCCCGTTTGTGGAGCTGCCTCCCTCAACGAAGACGCTTTGTATTTTTTTATGGGTCGCCAAATATTCAAGTAGTCGGTGTAGAGATATTTTTTTATCGCCGAAGGATTTGAACCCGATGCCGGCAGATCGAAAATTCTTCACATTTCGCTCTGAAGCCAAATCTGTACACGCGACAAGGATATCAGGTGCTTTGAAAACTTTTAGGCCTGTATCCAATTCCAAAAGTGGGTCCAAAACGATCTTCAAAAACTTTTTATTCAAAAACTTCCCGGTGGGGGACAGTTTGGGGTCATCCAAGCGGACCGTATTAAATCCAACCAAAACCGCGTCACAAATACTTCTTTCGACACGCGCGTCTTCGCGGGCGATTTCAGAGGTGATCCATTTCGATTCGCCACTTTTAAGAGCCACTTTTCCGTCGAGACTCATTCCGGCTTTAAGCGTCACATATGGCCGATTCATCTTAACAAATTTTAGAAACGATTGATTTAGGGACGATATCTCATTGGACAGTTTTGAAGAGGAAGGAAGAACTTTCACAGAAACACCTTTCCCGCGAAGCAATTTTATTCCTTTGCCGTTGACTTTTGGGAATGGATCCTTCATTCCAACGAAAACATTATTAAAACGTGCCTCCGCTATCGCTCCGGCACACGAAGGCGTCTTCCCCTCATGCGCGCAGGGCTCTAATGTAACGTACATGTCCGCGCCTCGAAAAACATCACGCTTATTTTTTCCGGAACGCCTCAATGCGTCTTTAATAGCGACAACTTCCG
>PXEC01000080.1 GCA_003566255.1 Candidatus Peregrinibacteria bacterium
CGTCAGGTTCCTCCGGCTCCCTGCGTTACAAGAGACCGTTCCAGTGACCCCGCCCTGCAGATCAACGCCAAGCTCACCCGCAATGCTCCCGCGAACGCCGACCAGCAACCGCATCATTCCAGCACGAAGATTCACGTCGAACTCCAGTATGGGATCAAGCGACGAGTTGACACTCGCCTCAATCCCAACCGCCGTAAGACCGCCCTCGAACTCGCAGTCGGGAATCGGGATCCAGGCACCGGACGGGACGACCGGCGGCTCGGGATCAACCGGATCAACCGGCGCGCGAGCGATTCTAATATCGTCACGCTCAAAGTCTCCCAAAGCATCCCGCACATTGTCCTGAACTTCGCAAATATCCTCATCCAGTATATCAACAACTTTTTCTTCATCACCTATGGTAAACCTTCCCACGGGAGTGATTTCAGGATCTTCATCATCGTCGACATCGACAACAAGTCCGGGTTCGGGGCGAGGGAGAGGAGGAGCATCCGCAATAAAACGATCAAGTTCACTCATGGGTGTTATCGGATTATAGGGGGACGCCAGTGCCCCCGCGTATGATCCACCGACCCTCGTGGGAGTTTTCTCAAGGAACAAAATTTCCTCTATCACGGACAGATCATGAACAAGATCAAAACCGGAATCGGTAATATCTCCGTTTGCGAACATCTCACTCGGCTTAACAAGAAGTTCTATCTCCTGCTGTAAATCATATATTTCAAAAAGTCTATCGTAGTCGCGATGAAAGCCATCATAAATCCTTAAGGCATCCTCATGTGTAAGGGCACGCCCTCCCACACGGGGATTTTGGAATATGGGAACAAGACTTCCGCCCAAGACGGCGCTAGCCTCGTCAGTCGTAAGCCCGTAAGACAAAGCGACTTCCCTCAAGGCCAGGTTCGCCCCTTCCCGATTAACCTTTTTATAGACCATTTTATAAATACCTTTCCCCTTCGCGCGGCTTGAAAAAACGGAATGCCAGCCAAAATCCGCGGTTTCCACCTTCGCGACAAGTTCTCTCCACGCACTGCCGCCACCCTCCTCACCGTGAGCGACATCCGCCGGAGCAAAAACAATCAGAGAGACGGTTATCGCTATTCCTACTGCAACTCCTGTGATGATAGGGAAAAGTTTTGTCATAAACATTTATTCAACCTGACTTGATGTCACATTTATAAACTTAACGGGAAAATGAGCCATCTGATTATTGATGCTTCTCATAGCGGCCCTATATTCGGCCAACTTACGTATTATCTCCCTGTACTTTTTGTGCATGGGATAAGCAAGTTTGTATTCATTATAAACGGAAACGGTGGCCTGCATGACTTTCTGCGCGTTTTCGATTTCTTCACGTATCTTTTCATTTCTATCCACGGAAAAATCCAAAATTTCTTTCGCGGTGAAAAAATCACCGGGGGGCACTTCAAGAGTTCCCAAAAGGCTCTCTAAAAAGCGGACATAATCCATATATATGGCCAGAGCCCCAATCGAAACACAATAAGTACTGATATTTTCCTCTCCGCACTTCTCAAGGACAATTTCCAAATCATCTTTGACAGGATCAATATCCTGGGGAACCAAAAAATTGTCATGTCTGAAAAAATCTTCCCCTTCTTCCTCCAACAAATCATGAAACTTCTCCATTTTGTCGTTGAAATACCTGTTCATTGTCATGTTGTACCTGAAGGTTCTCAGCACAAAAGGAATTCCTCTCGCCTTAAAATTATATTCTTCGTCGTTGTCAGAAGCATAAATGGAATACCCGCCGTACAGAAACACTACCGTCAATGAGGCGACTAGCAAACTTACCAAGATGTTTTTTATGATTTTCATGGTTAATTTTGGATACACTCCCTCGAAAAGAAGGCAAGTCTGTTTTTAAATTCCATCAAAGATCCGTACATTCTGGCGACCATAATGTTCATATCGGCCAGCCTGTTGTTAATTGCTTTATATTTTTCAACTATGATCATCGTGCGTTTCTGTGCCTGATTATTCTTTATGTGCTCGATCATCCGATCCTTCCCCAGGTTTATATATTCATCTTTAAGTTTTGCGCAGGAGGTAAACATCCTAGCCTCCTCTATCCCCGTCAAAACATCACCGGGCGCAATCGTAGGGTCCGAGGCCGTCTCGCCATAGATATGTTCTAGTCTCATTTTAAATTCAGCGTACCTGGATATGGCGATATTTGTGAGGGACGACGTCGCGCTTTCATTCAGAAAATTCTCTTCCAGAAAAAGGAAAAAAGCTCCTAATTCAAGGTCAAAAGAAACCGTAAGCGTTCTATCGCACTGCGAATAAGGTGAAGAGATGACTTGTTTTATAGCCTCCCGCCTTTGGGGTTCCAAATATTCGAGCCATTCGGGATCCTCGTCAACGGGTTCTTGCGCGTGGACATGATTAAAATTCAGAGAAAGGAAAGACGCAATCAGAATAAATACAAAAATTTTCAACATACTTAAGGGTTAATTTTTACTTCATTTCCTTTTGAGAAAATATGAGTTCTATCTTCATAATCCACCAAGATGACCGGGAAGAAAACATCTCCCTCCATGACTTCGGGCTTAAAACTGAAGGTTGAAACACACGGGCAGGTATTACATTCAGCGGGAACGATGTAAACACCTCTCTCCTCGGTCTGACACTCAATCTCCGGATCTACGGCGCAATCATCGGCATCCGGATCAAACAAAGACGGATCCATCGGAATCAGATCATCGTAATCGTCTTCATCTATACAACTGTAAATTTGAAGGACTCTTTCAACCATCAGAACCAGTTCTTCAAAAGTCATTTCCTGATCGGGATCTTCCGCCTCGGCGGGAGTTACTATAAAGTTGGTTCTCATAAAATAATCTTCCATCACATAAGGCGTTAGGTCCTGCGCGACTCTCATAAAAGGAGTATACCACGGTTCACCCTCCCGCAGATCGAACTCATCAAAATCCGACAAGTCTATTATTCCTTTCATCGCCAATGCTTCTACAATTATTTTGGCGGCTTCAGCTCGGGTTATCGGGCTGTCCGCCCTGAAAGGAAAGAGGCCATCCACATCCGGTTCTCCCCTGTAACCTTCAACAAGCCCCAGCATTGTGGCCTCATTGATGTAGGCGTAATGCGGTCCCAGTTCAAGGCCGTCCCAATAAAGTTGTCTTCCGGTCTGTTCCTCATACGCTTCCGGACGAGGAACTATACACAACATATTAAGGAGGACTCTTACAAATTCGCCTCTCTGAACAATGTCCTCGGGACCTATCTCTATTTCAGGATATTCCTTATAAAGCTCATTCATGATGAGTTTCAAATCCGTGCTCGCGCCTCTGCTAAAGAGCCAGTCTATACCTGTGCCCATTGGATGCATCGTGCCGAAAGTGGGGGCGCGCGGACTCAAAAAGGGAACATCATCCGGACCGACAAGCAAAGCATCTCTCGGGGGAAGAGGCATGGTGACTTCTCCCACCACATTACCGCCATACAGAATTTCTATCACTAACGGATCTTCCTTATAATCATTATCCTTCAGCGCCAGAGAGACTTGAGGACGCAAAGGGATTATATTGCCGGAGGCGTCCACAATAGCCAAGACCTCACGATTCGGAACATGTACAAGAACGGCGGCGCCGGGATGCCTCGGATCGCTTGCGGGTCTTCTCACAAACTCGAAATCTTCGTTTTCATCGCGGATCGAAACGCTCACGCTTCCGACGGAACGCTCTCCCACTTTTACATCATTGTTTGAGTTGGCAATTACATGGACAGTTCCCAATGTTCTGTTGTCCGGGCCCACGATATCGATGAGTGTGGGGGAGTCCGGGGGAGCCGCGGCCCTGACAAAAGCGGAGTATCCGTCAACAAGTATCCCCAAGTTGCCTGTCTCCGGATTAATCTCAACCACCGGAGAGCCGGCGTGGTTTTTGACTATGATCATATTTTCAAATTCGAAATCGTCCAGGCTGTACCTTCCGCTCGCGTCAGTAAAGGAATCTCGAAGACGATCCAATTGGCGGAAAAGTTTCAATTCCCGATCGAGGACTCTGTAAACGTATCGGAATCTCATAAGAGAGAAAGGAATATCGGCTGTAAGAGGATCGACTTCTCCGCTTGCGATATAATTTCTTGCAAACGTTTCGTCCAAACTTATATCGGGAGCGATGACATTTACCTCAAAATTCATGGAAGCTTTGTTCCCCGACTGATCCACTACATGCAATATAAATTCACGCTTGCCGACATCACCCTCGTGTGAGAAGGGGCCAACTCTAAAAATGGGGTCGGTGGGGTCTGGATTTCTTATGTAGCGCGGCAATTCCGTGACCCGCAATTCGTCTTTCTCATAAGGCAAAGTCTCCAGATAGAAATCAACTATTTCACCGTGAGTGTCAAAAGAGTTGCCGGCATCTATTTCAAGCTCTTGGAATAACGGAATCTCAAAAGCGCTTACGGAAACGGCGGGGAAAGGAGGGTCCGTGTCCGCGCAGATTTGAGGTGACACTGCTATACTGTCCGAAGAAAGCGAACGATTGCCATCATCGTCTATTGAATAAATCGTGGCCACATAGTATCCGTTATCAACTTCAAGCGACTTGCGTGAAAGATTTCCATCCAACATAAATCTGTAAGCGTGATCATCTTCACGATGCATGGCGGAATTCAGCAAAATCACTTCATAATGCGCGGCTTCTTCACGCGGGAACCAAGAAACATCCGCTTTATTGTGGTTGATGTCAGTAACATTAAAGCCCTGAATACTCACACCGCCGGGATTAACATAATTAGAGACGGTATTCCCGGTTAAAACGCGTGTGACTCTGCCTCTAGGCAACTCAAGACTCTCTAAACGATTCTCTTTCAGGTAGATTTCTCCGCCTGACGCAAAAATCATATCCAAGTCTCCATCGTTGTCCACATCGCTGTATATTACGTGGTTTTTCTTGCGTAAAGCGGGAGTGTACATAAGAACATTTTCATTCACGCTTCCATCCGGAGAAGCGATAAAAAGCCCGATAGGAGCAGGGGCATCTTCTCCCTGAGACGCGTCCATATATTCTCCCACATCAAAATCCACAACACCCGCCAGCCTCCTCGAAGGATCAATATAAGAAGACGCGTCTCTCATCATTGTTTCAACCGCTCCGCCAAGTAAACTTGTTTTTAACGTGCCGGGGCTTCCGGTATTTCCAAAAGAGGTACCGGGGTTTAAAGAAGCTATCTTCTTGTTTTGTTGATCCAATTCAGCCAAAACCGTCCCGAACGTGCCGATATCGTCAATCTTCTCCAAGACCTTATTCGAGTCATAGACCCCTTCGACGTAATCTATAAAAGAATCTCTCACCGCGATCATTTGTTTGAATTCGGGAGTGTCCGGCAAATTTTGAGTTTCAATATCCGTTTTTATCTCCGCCAGAGTTCTGTTGAGGAGTGGGTGTTCAGGATGAAGAACGGTCTCGGAGGCGGTCAAATGATAGGTTTCCGGCAAGTGCTCCATAAATCCTTCCGCATCCATCAAAGCGATGTACTGTTCAAGCACGTTCTGCATATCATCAAGTTCTTTTTGCAGAGTTTCCATCCCCGAAAGGAAGGGGCGGTATCCACTAAGAGAGAGAGGTTCATCCGGAGATACATCATCCGGAGAAACATCTTCAACCTGCTCCACGGCTTCTTCCACGGTTGTTTCAACGGTCCTCAGACTTTCCTCAATATAACTTCGCAGGGCTTCATCAAAAGAGTTGAAAAAGTTATCCAGAAGGTGTACCGGGAAAATCCCAACGCGGCCAAACGCGCCAAACAGACGGGTAGTGTTCCCAAGAGTTTCATTCCAGATTTTTGTCGCGGAGCGCACCGATTGATATACGAAGTTAGTGTCCATATGGAGATTCAATTGGGCGGTTATGCGGATTTCCTTAATGTAATCGTATTTTATCTGAGGCATTTCAAAACCAAGATTTTTGATTATGGGAAGGACGGCTTGGATGCTGGGCTGCGTCAAAGTTTCTATTTCGGTCGCCAAGCCACTTTCCGGAACGGGAATAAGTCCCTCCTTCAGCAGGCACAAAATTTTGAAGACGATTTTTAAACTCTGAGAAACATCCGCGACCGCATTTGGGAGAGAAGGGATTTTTGGAGGTCTTGGTAAATCGGGTAACTGGGGGATTGGCAGAGGCGGCAGATCCGGCAGAGAGGGAACAATGAATTGAGAAAAGTCAAAAGCTCTTGAGTCATAACGGGGGAAGTCGGGGAGCCCGAAAGCGGTCAGATCTCCCAGTGAAAAATCAGGAATAGTCAGATCCGGAAATTCCAAAGCGACGGACGGTAGGACATCGGGGAGCCTTATATCCGGAGGTGCCGGCAAAGGGATGGGTTCGGGCCTAAAAACTATATCCGGCCATATTATTCGCGTACCCACGCGAATCTTTGAAAGATCAAAAATTATATCCGGCCACTTTGGCATGGGAATAACGGGAGGCTCCGGAACGGCCACAAATATATTCATAAGCAATCCCAGCTTACTGAAACGATCACTCTTACACTTGTCACAGGATTTTTGATAATCCGCGAAGATGTTTAACACAGCCTGCCA
>PXEC01000180.1 GCA_003566255.1 Candidatus Peregrinibacteria bacterium
CGACGATCCGCCCGTCGTCTTTTCGCTTGAAGTGGCGTTCGGCGAATCCGCAGACGGGCACCGCCGCCGCAACGAGGAGTAGCGCGATCAGACTCGGCCACAGCCATCCGCCCATACCTTCGGCGAAACGGTAGAGCACCCAGGCGAGGGGGATGCCGGGCAGGGTTCCGGCCGTTCCGGAGGCCACCGGGAAGTAGCCGAGTCCGAATCCGGTCGCCAGCCAGAGCATGGGCGGCTTCGTCAGGTGCCGGTGAAAAGCATGTTGTACTAAACTGAAATGGTGGTGCATATTATCGCCGTGCGCCGCAGGGCGACTCTAGGTCCGCGGTGCTTTGCGCGCAAGCGGCAAATGCCCGCGAATATTTTGAACGTTCGGAGAGGCCGGCGGTCGAACCTACCGAAACGAGAGAAAAAAGCTCTGAAGAGCGGTTGTGGGTTTTCTCATGGGTTCCTCACCCTGACCTCCTTGGCCCACGCCGCTCTTCTTCTTTCCTGCTTCGCTCTCCGCGTCAACCTCGCAAGAAATGGGGATAGTCTCCACTTGCCCGCCGGTATTGCCCAATTCGGTGGGTTGTGGTATCCGCAGAGGGCGTGCGCACGCGACCCGGTGAAGGAGCGGATAGGTCGCGGCCGGCGGCGCGGGAAAGGCGGTACGATGCGGGCAATCATCATCGGGGCCGGCAATGCAGGGCGCCTATTGACGGATCGGCTGTGCCGCGAGCAGCACGATGTCGTGGTGGTGGACCGGCGGCGCGAACCCTTGCAGGCACTGGAAGCTCAATATGACATCTTGGCGGTGCGCGGTGTGGGCGCAAACCCCCGGGTACTCAAGGAGGCGGGCGTCTCGCAGGCCGATCTGCTGGTGTCCGTGACCCGTGAGGACGAGACGAACCTGCTGGCCTGCGCCTGCGCCAAGGCGGCCGGCGCGGAGTTCTGCGTCGCCCGGCTGGCGAGCCCGGATTATTTCTCATCCGACAGCCCGCTCCGGCTCGATGCGCTGGGTGTCGATCTCGCCGTTATGCCCAAGCGGGAATGCTCCCGGGATATCGAACGCCTGATCCAGATGTCGGCGGCCCGCGAAGTGGTCCCGCTGCTCGGAGGCCGGATTTTCGTAGTCGGGTGCACCCTCCCGGCCGGTAGCCCGTTGCTGGAAGGTCCGCTCAGCAGTCTCGCCGAAAGCGAGTTGTTGCAGCAAACGCGCATCATCGCGGTCCGGCGCGACGAGAAGACTTCGATTCCGCAGGGCGACACCCGGCTGAAGGCCGAAGATGAGGTCTACATTGCAGCGCGACCAGACACCGTTCCGGATTTATTCGCTTGGATGGGCATACAACAGACCCGTATACGCAAGGTCCTGATCGGCGGGGGCGGCGACCTCGGGCTCGACCTGGCGATGTCGCTGGAGAAGAGCGATCTGTCCACGGTGCTGATCGAAGCCAATGAAGCGCGGGCAGTGCATTGTTCCGGTGCGCTGGACCGGGCGTTGGTGATCCAGGCAAGCATCATGGATTCGGAGGCGTTGGAAGATGCCGGGTTGACCAGCGAGACCGCTTACATCGCGGCCACGGGCGACGAGGAAAACAATATCATCAGTTGCCTGCTCGCGAAGAAGGCGGGGGCCGCCCTGACGGTGGCACAGATTTCAACGCCGGAATACGTTCCGATCATCGGGCGACTCAACCTGCTCGATCGCGCCGTGAGCTCGCATCTTTCGCTGGTCAACGCGATCCTGCGCTTCATTCGGGGGCGAAATGTCCGCGCAACTTCGTTGCTCCAGACCCTGCGTGGTGAGATGATCGAAATGGAGTTGAGAGGCGATTCCTCCTGGGTGGGAAAGAAGGTGCGCGAATTACGGGTGCCGCGCGAGGCCCTGATCGTGGCGGTGCGCCACGGGGATGAGGCCCGGGTGCCCACGGGGGACACGGAGTTGGCCGCCGGGGACCGACTCGTGCTCTACGCCATGGGGTCATCGGCGCGCAAACTCAAGTCCATCCTGCGGTTCTGAGGAGGCGCGACGATGAATCTGCCGGCCGTGTTTCATCTCGTATCCTTTGTCCTGTTGGTCATGGGCGTGTCCATGGGCGCCTGCGGCGCGCTGGCGCATGTCCTCGGTGAGCCCGCGCAGGTCTTCCGCGCCTTCATGGCTTCCTCGGGCATGACGCTGGCGCTGGGCGGCGCGCTTTGGATCCGGACCCGCGGGCGGATCGAGCTGTCCCGCCGGGACGGATTCGGCATCGTCGTCTTCGGCTGGCTGGCGGCCGCCTTGAGCGGATCTTTGCCCTTCATGTTGTCCGAGGCGATTTCGCACCCGGTGTCCGCACTGTTCGAAACCATGTCCGGCTTTACCACGACCGGCGCTTCCGTGTTGTCCGATCTTGAAGCCTTGCCACGCAGCCTGCTCTTCTGGCGCGCGCTGACGCATTTCTTCGGCGGCATGGGGGTGTTGGTGCTTTGCGTGGCGATTTTGCCGTTCCTGGGTACCGGTGGGATGCAGCTCTATCGCGCGGAAATACCGGGACTGTCCAAGGACCGGTTGACGCCGCGCATCGCCAGCACGGCGAAACTTCTCTGGGGCGTCTATGTCGGGCTGTGCCTGGTGCTGGCCGGCCTGTTACGTATCGGCGGAATGGACTGGATCGATGCCTTCTGCCACGCTTTTGCCACCATGGCCACTGGTGGTTTTTCCACCCGCACGGCCAGCGTCGGGGCCTATGGCAGCGCCTATTTCGAGGTCGTGATTATCATCTTCATGTTCCTGGCCGGCACGAACTTTGCCCTGCATTACCGCGTGCTGCGCGGAAAATTCCGCGCGCCTTTCCGCGATCCCGAGTTTCGCTTCTATTTCGGCTTCTGGCTGGCGACCGGCCTGCTGCTGACCTGGTGGATCTGGGGGCCGGTGCACGGCTCCCCGCTGCGCGCCCTGCGGGCCGCATTCTTCCAGGGCACATCAATCCTGACCACCACCGGGTTCGTGACGGAGGATTTCGATCAATGGCCGCAGGCGGCCCGCGCCTTGCTGGTGATGATGATGTTCGTCGGCGGGTGTGCCGGGTCGACCGGCGGCGGCATGAAACACTTGCGGCTGATGATCGTGTTGAAGCGGGCCGCGCGGGAAGTGCGCCGGTTCCTGCATCCCCAGGCGGTACTTACGCTCCGGCTGGGCGATCGCTCGATCGAACCGGAAACCGAGTCCAACATCGCCGCCTTCTTTGCCGCCTTCGTCCTGATCTTCGTCGCCGGCACGCTCATGATGACCTTCTTTACGCCGGACCTGGAGACCGCGGCCGGGGCGACCATCGCGACATTGGGGAACATCGGGCCCGGCCTGGCGGGCGTGGGCGCCACGCAGAACTATGCCGATATCCCCGCGGCGGGACAGGCATTGCTGGTCCTGTTCATGCTGCTGGGCCGCCTGGAGCTTTATGCCATCCTCATGCTCTTCGCCCCCGCCTTCTGGCGGAAGTAGAGCGAGCCCGCAAACGTGTGGTGGGCTTCTTTTCTGCTTGTAGAACACGATCGCAAGCGTAGCCTTTTGCGCATGCGGAGCAATCTCGAAAAAGATTCGGGCAGGAAGCCTGTTCAGAGCCCCCCGCGCGTTTCTCTTGGTGCGGTGCTCGCAAGGATCAGGAGCATCGTTCATTCGCTTTCCTATGTCACCGGCTTCCTTGGAACCGCTTTTCTGCTCTGTGCCGCTATCGGTGTGGTCTATAAGGACCGCCCTGACGCCATCCGGTCTTTTTTTGTGGCAGGGAGCGCCTGCCTTGTCGCCTCGTTCTTCGCCTGGGTGTTTACGCGCCATCCCGCCGAATTGAAACGTCGGGATGCGATTATTCTCGTCCTGTCCGCCTGGGTTTTCAGCGGATTGATTGGCTCAATTCCGTACAGGGCCCTTGGAATCTGCGAGGATATGGCGTCGGCCATCTTCGAGAGCTTCTCCGGCCTGACAACAACCGGCGCTTCCGTGCTGTCGAATCTCGAAGCGCTTCCCCGTTCGATTCTCTTCTGGCGGTCATTCACCCACTTTATGGGGGGCGTCGGAATCCTGATCATGTTCATCGCCATTTTGCCTTTTGTCGGGGCGGGTGGCGTGCAGCTTTACAAGACCGAATCTACCGGCGTCTTTTCTGAACGCCTCACCGCCCGCATCGCGGACACCGCCCGCATCGTCATGGGCGTGTACCTGTTGTTAAATCTGCTCTGTACGCTTGCGCTCCGGGCCGGCGGTCTTTCGTGGTTCGATTCGATCTGCCATGCGTTTGGCGCCATTGCGACCGGTGGTTTTTCCACGCGAAGCGAGAGCATCGCGGCTTTCCAGAGTTCGTATGTGGAGTGGGTGATCATTTTTTTCATGTTTGTTTCCGGCGTGAGTTTCATCGCGCACTACCGGGCGATCCGCGGGCAGTGGCGGCATTACGCGCGGAGCAGCGAAATCCGGCTCTATACCGTTCTCAGCGTGGGGGCCATCGCCTGTGCGACCATCCTGCTGCTGCACCGCTTTGACGACGGCTTTTCATCCACGTTTCGGCGGGCGGCCTTCCAGACTATTTCTCTCATCTCGACCACGGGCTTTACCACCGCGGACTACGATCCCTGGCCCAACGCCATAAAGGTTCTCTTTTTATCCCTCATGGTTATCGGCGCATGCTCGGGTTCCACTTCGGGCGCTATCAAGAGCGTGCGAATGGTGGTCTTCGGCAAATGGATTGGCGCCCAGCTGAAGCGAGACCTGACCCCCAATGCGGTGATAAGCATCCGGCTGGATGGGGTAGCGATAGAGTCGGATCGAGCATCGAAAGCTATTTACTATATCGCTCTTTACCTGACCATCCTTGGCGTCGCCTCCTTGCTGATCAGTACGTTTACGGAGGATATATTGACCGCCGTCTCCGCTGTTATCGCCTGCCTGGGAGGCGTGGGTCCGGGCATGTCAGGCGCGGGCCCCACGGAGACATATGCGCACTTTCCCGCGCTGGCCAAAATGTTGCTCGTGGCTTGCATGTTGCTGGGACGCCTTGAAATCTATATTTTCCTGGCCGTGTTCGCACCAAGCTTTTGGAAAAAATAGTGCGGGAGAGCGAGAGGGACGAGAGCGAGAGGGACGGAGAACATGCAGATTGCTCTAGAGCATGAAGCCTCGACCAATATTCATTTGCAATAAGTATCATTTATGATATTTTACGTTTATGAATCTTGGGGATATCGTGAAGCTTGCGGGGGCGATGCCATGCTTTGATCTGGCGTTGTTGGCGCAGGCATTCGATGACCGGAGGGAAGCGATTCGCGTTCAGCTCTCGCGCTGGATGGCGCAGGGCAAAGTGGTCGGTCTTCGGCGCGGGGTGTACACGCTATCCGAGACCTACAGGCGCACTCCTGTGATACCGGCCGTGCTGGCGAATGCATTGTACCGACCGTCCTACCTCAGCGGACTGTGGGCACTGGGTCACTATGACCTGATTCCGGAACGAGTCGTCCGATTCACCAGCGTGACTTCACGCGTGCCACGCCGTTTCGAGAACCCCTTCGGCGTCTTTGAATACCGCAACATCAAGCAGGATTGCTTCTTCGGCTTTGTGTCCACGGGTGTAGGCGAACAGAAATTCCTGCTCGCAGAGCCGGAAAAAGCACTCCTGGATCACTGGCATCACACCAGGGGAGAGTGGACGCCGCAACGCTTGGTGGAGATGCGATACCAGCATGTTGCGCAGGTGGACGGGGAAAGGATCGGGCGGTATTCCCGAAAGTTTCGGAGTCCGCGCCTTAGCCGCGCAGTCCAAAATTGGCTTGCGTTGACATCCGATGCCGAACAGGGGACAGTGACGCTATGAAAGATGAGGCCTTGGCATTAGTTCGCGGCATGTCGGATCCGGGACAAGCCCTGAATCGTCTCCGGGAATATCTCCAAGCCTTTGTCCTGCGGTCGTTCCATGAGAGCGAGATGTTCCGCCCGCTGGCGTTTGTCGGAGGCACGGCACTGCGCTTTCTCCACAACCTGCCGCGCTTCTCGGAAGACCTCGATTTTTCGCTCGTGTCGACTGACGGCTACGCGGGGCAGAAAGGGATGGCCAAGGTAAAGCGCGATCTCGCGCTGGCCGGATTCAACCCGGAAGTGATCTGGAACGACCGCAAGGTCGTGCATACCGGATGGGTGCGTATTGCCGGCATCCTTCATGACGCGGGTTTGTCAGCGATGCCGGCGGAAAAGCTCGCCATCAAGGTGGAGATCGACACGCGGCCGCCGGCAGGGGCTCGGTGTGAGCGCCGGGTGGTGACCCGGCACGTCACCTTTCTGCTCCAGCATTACGATCTGCCCTCGCTACTGGCCGGAAAACTCCA
>PXEC01000087.1 GCA_003566255.1 Candidatus Peregrinibacteria bacterium
GAAGAAGCCGGTGCCGGACTGGTTTTATGGCTTCCGAAAGGGGCCCGTGTGAGGAATACGCTTGAAGAGTGGTGGAAGGCCGAGCATTTTAAAAACGGATATGAACTTTTGTTCACTCCTCACATAGGGAAGGCTTCTCTTTGGCAGACTTCCGGCCACCTGGATTTTTATAGAGACAGCATGTACTCCCAAATGGATATAGACGGTGAGGATTATTTCATCAGACCGATGAATTGCCCTTTTCATATAAAAGCTTATCAGTCATGCTCCCGTTCTTACAGAGATCTCCCTATGAGATGGGCTGAACTTGGAACCGTTTATCGTTATGAAAAATCCGGTGTTCTGCATGGACTTTTGCGGGTCAGGGGTTTTACTCAAGATGATGCCCATATTTTCTGTACTCCCGAGCAGATGGAGGATGAAGTGCGGGAAGTTTTGCGCTTTTCTCTTTATATGTGGGAGAAACTTGGATTTACGGAAATAAAGGCCTATCTTGCCACGATGCCGGAGAAAAGAGTTGGAGAGCCGGAAAGATGGGAGAAAGCTCAAGATTCCCTTTTGAAAGCCGTAAAAGCTGAAAATCTTGAGGTTGAAATCGATGAGGGCGGCGGAGCTTTTTATGGCCCGAAAATTGATTTGAAGGTTAAGGATGCCATTGGTCGTGAGTGGCAAATGACAACGATTCAGTTCGATTTCAATCTTCCCGAGAGATTTGATGTCACATATGTTGGCGAAGACGGGAATAAGCACAGACCTTATATGGTTCACAGAGCTCTTTTGGGTTCTATTGAGCGATTTATGGGGATACTTACCGAACACTACTCCGGCGCGTTCCCGGTGTGGCTTGCTCCCGTACAAGCAAGGATTCTGCCGGTTTCGGACAAATTCAATAAGCACGCGGAAGATATATGCAAGCAATTCAAGGATGCCGGGGTAAGAGTGGAAATTGATGATTCAAATGAGACTCTGGGCAAAAAGATAAGATCCGCGGAGCTTATGAAGATCCCTTATATGATAGTTATTGGAGAAAAGGAGGTCGCGGAAGGAACCATAGCGGTTAGAGACTACGCCACAAAACAACAGAAAACTATTTCTTTCGACGAGTTTTTTGAGCTACTTTAGTACCTCTTGCCCCGTTTCCTTTTTATTACCCCTTTCCGTTTAGACTTCCCGTTTTGCTCTTCCTTGCTTTTTTTGTATTCCGTAAGTAAATTTCTTTCTTCGAATACACGTTTTTTCATCGCCGCATTTCTCCTCCCGACGTAATCGTCGCGTGCGGCCTCACCATATTCGTTTTCTTCTTTTGCTTTTTCATCCAGTACCTGCATTTCTATGGGGAACGTCCTCTTTTTTCCGTTAAGAGTGAGGCGTAAATCAAAAGTTATGTGAATTGCTCTGTATTTTGCGGAGGAGAATTCATTAGTTGCACCTGTCTCTCCCAAACTTGCCATTCCCCCAAAATTTTCAAGTTCCGCGTGATCTATTGTATCTTTTGCAAGTTGGTCAAAGAATTTCCGCGCCAACTCGGGATCGTTAAAAATTTCCAACAGCTTGTTTTCATCGACCAAAAGCTGTTTTGTCCTGTTTACGCGAATTGAGCTCATAGGGAAGAGGGGGGCTATCTTTGAGAAAAAAGCATAATATATGAACCTTAACGAATCTCCGGGCGTTTTTGTTGTCACCCTTATTCCAACGTGATCTAAAACTTTGTCTTCCCTGTATTCCGGTTTGTGTAACAATTTGGTTATAATGCTTTCTCTTGTTTTTCCTCTTACATTCCACTCTTTTATTTCCATCGGTATTTCCCCTTCACATCCCGTCTTAAAGTAAATCTTTCCTCTTACTCTTTTGTCGTCAAAACGAGTTTCGCATATTTTTTCCAATTCCTCAGCAAAACTTGTCATAATTCTGAGTTTTTCTGTTCGGTTCATGAAGTCTATTACCGCCGCTATCCTTAACAGCGCGCAGGCTTGCGGAACAAGTAATTTTCTGCCCTTTCCTGCGGCCGTTCTAAAGATTGAGCATACCCCCTCTGCCGTATTCACCTGCCTTAAAGATTTGTGCACAGGGCTTGTTCCTTCCGTTGCAACGAGTTTGTCGAAATATTCTATTGCTTCTTTAAATACTTCAGCGATGTATGCGTCCGCATGTTTTCCTTCTCGGTCCTTCGGATCGTACAAATTGAGGTCATGAGCTTGCAGAAGCTTTTTTATTTCTTCTTCCTCCGTAACTCCCGGAGTGATCCCCTCTAGCATGGAAAGAGGTCTTTGACCCTGCTTTCCCAAAACATCAGACAAAACCTTCTCCGTCGCAGACAGAAATTCTCTTAATCCGCTATTTTTTTCACTTTCTTCTTTTTCGTCTGAATTTTCTTCGCATCTTTTCTTGATCTCATTCATGATCGTCCTGATTGTTTTCTTTATTTTTGGATCTTCGGCCCCGTTATTTCCACACTCAGAAACAACTCCAAGCGCCCTCAGCATATTTTCATAAGATGCGATTGCGTTTTGATTTTCCGCATATTCTTCAAATTCCTTCTGTTCACGTGTTTGTCCCATTTAATAAACGGTTAAAAGCCTCAGTATTGTTCTTTACAATACTTTCCTCCTGCTTGTCAAGCCCCTGTTTTAGAAAAACCTTTTTTTTTATAATCCGGAGAGATTCTTCCAATCTATTGCGCTAATCATTCTTTCGCCCTTGTCGGAGTTTATAGCTTCTTCGAAAGCGGTGTTGAACATCTCAAAAGCTTCATCTATTTTTTGTTGCTTATTCCTATCGTTTTTATCCGTCCTGAATTTCGGAGTTTCTTCTTTTGTCAGGTTGTACAGGTGCCTAAGCTCCGGGTGATCCCCCTCGTAAACCGATATGATCCCTTCAATCACCTTTCTAATTTCCTCAATTGCTTCGTTCGCGGGTTTTCCGTTTATTATCGTAGGAATGCTCAATTCTTCGGTTCTTCCCAATCTTACCAGATCGTCTCTGTTCTTCTTGTATCTGTTTCCTATTATTCCTTCGTACCTTACGTATGACTTTATAACGTCCTTCAAAACATTTTTGTTCCCGGTCTTTGCCAGGCTTTTAATGAGCTGATTGAAGCCGGGAAAGATGTTCGCATAAGCTTTACTTGTCAATGTATCACCTCCCGCTCTTCTTGTACACATACTTTCAATGCTATCAACAGCCACGAGCGGCCCATATGCGGGCATATCTTCGTGATCCATGTTCTCCGCTCTGCGGATACCTTTTGCCGTACGCTCTCTTGTTTCTTTGTGAGGTAATACCCTTTCGTATAAGAAATCTTTGACGAAATCAGTAGGTTTACATCTTTCCGGGCTCTGCGGATTTCCCTCATCAAACCATTCAATCCAGTTTCTGAAGTCTGCCAGCCCCAATTGATATACATGATCCGACTCCTTGTATTTTTTTTCTTTTTCGTCCCAATATGGACGCTTTGTTTTGGCTACCAAGAAATCCAAAAGTGGAAACTGATTTGACCCAGGGTTCACCACACCCAGAAAGTCGGGTGGTAAAATTGTTCTGCCGTGCTGATTTTCGGCGGCTACCCCTTCGACAAGATAATATAATTTGTAATGCATGGCGCACTTCCCAGCTTCAACCGCGTGCATGACCACCCCCGCGTATTCGTAGGGATTAACATATTTTCCTTCCTTGTGAGCTCTTAAACAGTTTTCCAAATACTTCTGGTGTCCTCCCTCTCTTGCCATAAGTCGTTCTCCCAATTCGTATCCTTCAGATTTCATTTTGCTTTTGAAGGAATTGTTGTTTCTGAACCTCCATTCATTGTATTTGCCCGCTTCCCAAATGTGGTCAATCGCGTCTTTCAAATAGTCCTCACCTGTTCTTCCGTGTTTGTCACGGCTGGCGGGATCCCCGTTTGCGGGCACATAAATCCTGTATCTGTCGTCTTTTATGAACTTGTTCAAATTTTCCCACATTCCCACATCATCCCATCTTAACTCCCCTCGTTCCGAAAGTACGATGAAGCCGGCCTGTATTTCATCTTTATCCCTGCTTTCCCTTAATCTTTTTTGAATTATGTCCGGTCCGGTTTTTTCAAAAGCATCTTTGTACAGACTTACACTTTCATTCTCGGCGTGCTTTTTTATACGTGCTCCCTCTTTATCAAACCATGGTAATTTTTCTCCCACCGATCCTATTTTGTGCTTTTGTTTTCTTTCGTGCTGTCTAACATGATATTCCCAAATCGCTTTGCCCAGTGCCCAAAAATCCGATGCGCTCATCCAGTATGTTTCGTCCCAAAGTTTCCTTAAAAATCCTCTTTTTGTTGAAACGCTGCCTCCTCCGGATTTGAAAAGATCCTCTTTTGGAACTCCTTCCGGGAAAAACTCTTTTTCAGCCCTCTCTTGTCCTTCTTCGTCTCCTTCCGGAGACCCCGTTGATGGTGGTTCTGTCGATGGAGGTTCTTCTTCGGCTTTCGGTTCAATTTTTCGGACGGTTCTTTTGAGGTTTTCCCCGGGGGGTGTATTTGTTATCCGTCCTTTATCAAGCATGTCCAACAGTTCAGTCGGTGAAACTTTTTTCAATTTTTCATGTTCTCTGGCGCCAAGAGATGTCTGGGCTCTTGGCTTTCTTGCTATGTCGTCGGGGACTCCGGCTTCGAGAAGAGATCCCAAATAACGGTCGCCGTCTTCTTCCAGTTCAACATCCGCGGGCACAACGGAATAAGTCTTATTTTCTTTATCCTCTTCCACTATCATCCATCTTTGGCAACCGTTGTCATCTACATATATGACCTCTTTTGTGATTCTGCCTTTTTCCTTCAATTCTCCCACTTCTTCCATTGAAGCTTCTCTCTTGTAATCGTGCTGTTTTATCAGTTTTACGAATTCCCCGTAAGAAAATTCCTTTTTTATCCGATCAAACCTCAGCTCGTCCGCGACCGATCTGGACAGCCATTCTTTGGGGACGGCATTGACGTTGTGATCAAGAATTATCGTCTTTTCATCTTCATCTATCTCCGAAATCACGAACGAATGTTCCTCCTCTAAAATTTTGCCGTCTTTGTCAAAACCGGCGATTTTTTTGGTAATATATTTTTGTCCTTTTTCGATGCTTTTCCCAAACGTCTCGGGGGCTATCCTTTCGTTCAGTTTCTCCAATTCCTCTATTTCTTCATGCGCGTCCACCGCGTTCACCATTTTTAGAAATTCCGAGTAAGTATCGTTGAACTTTTTTCCTTCCTCGTTTTGATAACTGATTATGAGCCTGCCGGGATTTTCATCGCCCGTGGCTTCATCCCTCTCAAACCACACACCAAGAATCGTAAAAGTCTCAACTTTTCTGGTGGTTTCTCCGGTTTCTTTATGGGAAATTCCTCTTAGTTTAAGGGGCTCTCCTCCTCCTATTTTTGATTTTGCCATTTTCAACAGCCATGCTTTTATCTTTCTGGCGTCGTGCATTTTTATCCCCGCCTGCCCGAAAAGTCTTTCCAGTGCTTCGTATTGGGCTTCCACTCTTTTCATGTATTTCTCCCTTTCTTCCCTTGGTTTTTCCAGTTCCTTTTCAAGTTTGTCGAATTCTTTGTTGAGCGCGTCCAGTTCCGCTGCCAGTTTTTCGATCAGTTCTCGATCCCGCTTCTCTGCTGTGATTGCGCGGTCAAGTTGAGCTTCTTTTTCCAGCATTTTCTTGAAAAGCTCTTTTTGCTTCGGTTCAAGCTCGTTCAAATTTTCCACTACTTCTTTGGGAGGAAGCTCCGGCGGCCAGTTCGTTTCCTCTAATTGGACTGCTTTTTTCGTCGCTTCAAGCATTTTTTTTGATGCTGTCGGCAGATCTTCTTCCGGTTTTTTTTCGATCCTAGCTTCTTTCAATCCCTCTAGGATTCGCCTTTCTTGATCGCTTGAGATGGACTCTCCGTGTTCTTCACTTAATTTTCTAAGTTCCTTCGTTATGTATTTTTTTTCATCATCGGATCCTTCCAAAGCATCGATGAAAAACGTTGCTTTTTTGGCCCTTTCGGGGAATTTTCCCATCCCCAAAGCTTTCATGAAGTGCTTATAGCCATCGTTTTTCATTTTGTCTAGATCCCCTATGGTGTCCCAAACCTTTTCGAATACGTCGTCTTTGATCTTTCCTTTTTTGAACAGAACTGCGATTTTTTTGGCGTCTCCCCCTCTTTCCTCCATTGCTTCGCATCTGTCTCTCTGGGGCCGGGTCATTGGTCTGATCTCTTCTTTTTTTTCTGCTGTTTCCGCTGCTGCTTCCGCTGCCGCTTCGGGTTTTGTGTCCTTTTCCTTTTTTTCCTCTTCAA
>PXEC01000071.1 GCA_003566255.1 Candidatus Peregrinibacteria bacterium
AATCATAAACCGTAAAACGGAAACCAATATAAAGGGAGTCTTTGGCGCGGGAGATTGTTCCGATGCGGAACTCAAACAAGCGATAACCGGCGCCGCTGAGGGAGTGACCGCATCATACTACGCGTTTCATGTCTGCTCAGGAGAACGCATCTTTCTGAAGAAATTTTAAGATGGCGCGGAGGCCTTGTGCCGTAGCGCCTTTATGTTCGTAGGGTTTTGGATTTTCCGTAAATGCTGTGCCTCCCGTGTCCATGTGTACCCAGCTGTTTTTTTCCACAAAATTCTCCAAGAAAGCGGCGGCTTTTGCGGTACCGGCTAACCTTCCGGTACCCGGGTCGTAATTTCTGTAATCCGCGACTTCGCTTTCCAATTTCTTCTTAAAATCTTCGTGTATTGGCAATTCCCACATCAAATCATCCACTTCATCACCGGCTGTTTTTATTCTTTCCAATAAATCCTTATCGTTCCCCAAAATACCGCAATACCTGTCCCCCAACGCGGCCGCCACGGCTCCCGTCAAGGTTGCCATGGTGATCAATGCCGCCGGATTCAGTTCCAATGAATAAGTCAGCGCGTCCGCCAAAACAAGACGCCCTTCCGCGTCCGTATTCGTCACCTCCACGGTCTTGCCGTTCATCATTTTGATTATGTCAGAAGGTCTGTATGCGGTTTCGCTTATCATGTTGGAAACAACAGGCACTACCCCAACTACATTTCTTTTTATCCCGAGTTTTTTCAAAATCTCAAAAATGCCCATAACAGTGGCAGCTCCCGCCATGTCTTGTTGCATTGTTTCTATTGATCCGCTGGGTTTTAAATTATATCCTCCCGTATCAAAAATCACACCTTTCCCTATAAGGACTATCGGTTTTTCCTTTCTTTTCCCCCCATCATGTTCCAACACGATGAGCTTTGCTTCATCTTTACTTCCTTGATTTACCGCCAAAATCCCCCCGGCTTTCATCTTCTCCAATTCCTTATTCCCCAAAATTGCTATTTTATAGCCGTTTTTTATAGCCATTCTTTCCGCTTCCTTCGCCAGATATTCTCCGTTCACTATGTTGGCGGGGGTGTTTACCAGATCCTTCACGTAGTCCGCCGCTTCCACTATCAAAGCCGCTTTCTCCACCGCCGCGACCAATTCTTTTTTGTTCTTTTTATTTCCTATGAGAACGTCCACCCTTTTTATTCTCTCCTTCTTTTCTTCATCCGTTTGCGTCTTGAATTTTGAGGGATTGTAATGGATCATCAAAAATCCCTCCAGGAACTCTTCCAAAAATCCACCGAGCTTTTTCCCGACACATAGGCTGACATCCTCCACTTTGTTTTGCTTGATCTTTTTTGATAGTTCTCCTCCCAGTTCCCGTGCCTTCACGGGAGTAAAATCCGCAATACCCCCCAGTCCGTCCACAAAAATCTTCCCTTTGAAATCTTTGAAATCGATATACGAAAATAGCGTTTGTTCCTTTTCAGCACTAAAATCTCCATTTTCTATTCTTTTTCTTATAAAATCTTTTGCCGCTTTTGGAATGTGAGCCGGAAGTTTTTCCAAGTTTTCCTTAAACAAAGGGATTACAATCGCCCCTTCTTTCAGTTTCAGTTTTGTTTGAACTTTTATTTTCATGCTCCGATTTTATCAGATGAACATGTGAAGTACCAACACTATCTTCCCAAAAAGTTCTTTACCTTTTCCAGAATGTCTTTTGCGTTTTTGTATGTTAGCTTTTCGTGCGCACTTTCGTACGGGAGCCAACAGGAATCATGGTGTTCATGCGAAAGCCTTATATCCTTCAATTCCGTTTTCGCCAAGAAAAACACCACCTGCTTGTGGAGAGGGTTGTCTTCTTTGCCGTGCTTATAAGATATTGTTTCACGAAATCCGTCCACGAATTTTATGTCCGCTATCCCTGTTTCTTCAAGGACCTCACGGGATGCGGTTTCGTGTTCTTTTTCGCCTTCTTCAACATGTCCCTTTGGAAAATCCCAGTGACCTCCCATGTAGTGCAGGAGGAGATATAAGTTCTCACCATTTTCTTCCCTGAAAAGCACGACTCCGCAGGATTTTTTATCGTATTTTATTTCATTCTCTTCAATTCCCATCCCTTTATTTTTAAAGCTTCTTTTGCCGCCGCGTTTTCGGCTTTTTGTTTGCTGGGGCCCGATCCTTTCGCGATCAATTTTTCTCCGATAAAAGCCCCCATCGTAAAATTTTTCTTGTGGTCCGGTCCATCCTCATCCAAAACTTCATAATGAGGCGTTACGCCTTCCTTTTCCTGCACTTCTTCCTGAAAACGAGATTTCGCGTCTATGTGCAGTTCGTTTTCAATAATTTCATCCAGTTTTTTGAGTACAAATTTTTCGATGACTTTTTCGGTTTTTTCGTATCCGTGTTCCAAGTAAATCGCTCCTATCAAAGATTCCACCGCGTTCCCCAGAATGTACTTTTTTGTCCTCCCTCCGGACCTTTCTTCTCCCACACTCAACAACAGATATTGTCCTAAATCCAGTTCCGACCCCACTTCGGCCAAATGTTTACCTTTCACTAAAGCTGACCGATAAGCCGTCATCTGTCCCTCCGTTTGCTCCGGATAATTTTCAAAAAGATGTTTTGTCGCGACAAGTTCAAGAACGGCATCCCCCAAAAATTCCAATCTTTCGTTGTCTTCTATCCCCTCTCCTCTGTGTTCGTTCAAATAAGACCTGTGCGTAAAGGCCCTTTTCAAGAGCTCAAGGTCTTTAAACTTTAAACCGATTTTTTTTTCAAGATCTTTATAATCCTCTTTATTCTTCATTTTTGTTGTCTTTCATTACGCTACTTAGAACGCCGTTTATAAATTTTGGACTGTTCTCATCTCCGAAGTGTTTTGCTATTTCCACTGCTTCGTTTATTGCCACTATCGGGGGGATCTCTTCATTGAATACTATTTCATATATCCCGACTTCAAGTATCGCTCTGTCCACTCCCGCTATCTTATCCACCGGCCATTCCGGCGCGTATTTCTCTATCAGTTTAATTATTTTCTTTTTGTTGGCAAGGACTCCCTCCAACGTATCAAACGCGAATTGCCTTTCTGTCAGCCGGGGGGCGAACTCATTCAGTAAAGACTCCAGCGTTTTCTTCGGATCCGAATCTCTGAATTCGGTCACGAATATTGTCTGCACGACGCAGGTCCTCGCGAGATGTCTGTAACTGGCCATATTTCAAAGCTTAAGCTTTTATTTTTGTGATCTTGTCCACTTCCTTCTGCTTGTCTATGACCTGTCTGCCTCTGTATTTACCGCATTCTTTGCAGACCGTGTGCGTGACACGCTTTTCTCCGCAGTCCGGACAATCTACCAGTTGTGTTCCCTCGGAAAGTTTCTTTAGGACCTTTGTCTTGAAGCTGCCGTACCTTTTCTTGGTTTTTGACTTGGGCTTCTTCTGTTTTGGAACCGGATGTTTGGCCATGTTTTATTCTTTTAATAGATCTTTTAGAGCTGATAAAGGTTTGTTTTCTTGGGTTTCATCGACTTTACAGCCGCAATCTTTTTTATTCCTGTCACCTCCGCAAACGGGGCATATACCCTTACAGCCCGTGTAGCATACTGGAATTGATGGAAAATGCAAGATTATTTCCTGCCTCAGAGGTTCGGTTATATCTATTTTTTGTCTCTTTTGGTCGACGAGGAAAATGTCATTCGGATCTTCCGGAGTTTCAGGCAGTTCGAAGAAAAATTTTCTTTCCGCGCTGGGAACCTTTACTTTTTTCTTAAAATCCTTCATCTCGACATTGAGCGCGTCTTTTAGTCTCATTATTTCAACCCTCCCCTTCACCTCCGATTTAACCGGGATTTCCTCAAAGCTGACGGGCCCCTCGAACGAATAAGAGATCTTCGTCCCCGTTACCTCATCCAACAACTCCGAAATGTCAAACCTTAGCGGTTGTCTTTTTTTAGTCATTTTGTTCCTGTTAGTCACGACCTGCCATCATGAACCTTAATATCAGAATGAAAAGATTGAATATACTCAAATAAAGTCCGAGTGCCGCCTCTATATATCTGTCTTCAGGATAGAATTTAAGTTTATTGAATTCGTAAGCCGTAAACGCGACAAAAAGTAAAATCCCCACTCCGGAATACAGTCTTTCCATTGAACTTCCCCAAGGAATAAAAAATCCCATTATCCCGACCACGATCAGTCCGATGAGCCCGAATAACAGATAACTTCTCATCCCGCTCAGATTCATCTTTGTTGTCCATCCCAAAAGTCCCGCCGCGCTGAATGTCAAAGCGCTTGCCAAAAGTGCTTTTGAAAGTATCGCAACTCCTTCCGGACTTGCCGCCACTACCCCTACCAGAGGCGCGGCTGTCACCCCCGTAATAAACGCGAATGTCGCGAACATGAAGCGATTAAGCGGATATTTTGTGCTCCACGCGCGTGAAGTAAAGATTATCCCCAATGTTCCTATAAAAAGAATCCACATTAACGCGGGAGCCTGAATGAAATAGTGAAGAAAGTGAGTGTAAGTTATGTATGTTCCCGCCGCCGCGGTCAAAATGGCCAAAGCGAAAAAAGACATCACTTTTCCGAAAAATGTGGGTTCTATCCCCACTCCTATGCGTTCCCCCACTCGCTCCGCCACTTGACCTTCATCTCCATACATCCCTCTTTTTTCCGGTTCAAACATATTTTTCCAGGTTAAAATTTATTTTTAAGTCGGATTTGTATTATAGTTTGAATTTGGTAAACTTTCCAGGAAATTTGTATCTTTTTTTCATGGGCCACGATCTAAAATCGGACTTGAACAGAATCGAAATTTCCAAATCGGCACTTGTGCATAATATTCAAACTTTTCGTCGGCTTGTCGGAGACAAAATTCTTTGTCCGTGCGTTAAATCCAACGCCTACGGACATGGTCTTGTTGAGTGCGGCCGGATTTTTCTTGAAGCGGGCGCGGACTGGCTGTCCGTTAATTCTCTATATGAGGCTGAAGCATTGAGAGATGCAGGGATAGACGCACCGATTTACATTCTGGGATATGTTCCTTTGAACTTTCTTCAGAAAGCCGTTGATCTTGACTGCAGAATGGTCGTCTATAATCGGGAGACCGTTGAAGAATTGGGGAGAATCGGGAAAAAGGTTCGTGTCCACCTGAAGGTCGAGACCGGAAATAATCGTCAGGGGATAAGTGTTGATGACCTTGTTGATTTCGCAAAATTCGCAAAAACTTTTGAAAATATTGAACTTGAGGGGCTTTCCACTCATTTCGCCAATATCGAGGACACTACAAAACACGATTTTGCCGGTAAGCAATTGGATAGATTTATTGAGGCCTGCAAATCTTTGGATATCGCCGGAATAAAAATCCCTATCAGGCATTGCGCAAATTCCGCCGCGACCATTCTTTTTCCGGAAACCCATTTTGAGCTTGTGAGAGTTGGAATATCCGCTTACGGAATGTGGCCTTCAAACGAAACGTATGTCTCCTTCACGCAAAAACAGCAGGAAGATTCTTCGCATTTGAAAGATTTCAGTTTGAAACCCGCGTTCAAGTGGACATCAAAAATAGTTCAGCTGAAAAATGTTCCAGAAGGAGAATATATAGGCTACGGATGCACATACAGAACAACCAGAAAAACCCGCGTGGCGGTTGTGGGGACCGGGTATTACGACGGGTATGACAGAGGAGTTTCTCACAAGGCCCATGTTTTGGTTAAGGGGAAGCGAGCTCCGGTTCTGGGGCGGGTGTGCATGAATTTGATGATGGTGGATGTAAGCGATATATCGGATGTGAATATTGAAGATGATGTTGTTTTGATGGGGACCGATGGGGATGAAAACATTTCCGCGGAGTTGTTTGCCGATTGGGCGGGGACCATAAATTATGAAGTCACCTCAAGGGTGAACGACCGCATTCCGAGAATCGTAGTTTTGTGATAAAGTTTCGCCATGAAAAAAATCAGAGTTGCGGTTATTTTCGGGGGGAAAAGCGGGGAACATGAAGTTTCTCTTGTTTCCGCGAATTCGGTCATCAAGGCTTTGCGATCAGGGGAAAATGCCAAAAAATATGAGGTTTTGGAAATCGGCATAGATAGAACCGGCAAATGGTTCACGGGCGAAGATTGTTTAAAAGTTTTCAGAAGTAAAAAAGGCATTGAAAAAAATGGGA
>PXEC01000012.1 GCA_003566255.1 Candidatus Peregrinibacteria bacterium
AGAATAGGAGGAGTCAGAAGAGGAAACGCCGGTAGGGAGCTGAGGAAATTGCTTTTGCAGGATCGCCCGGATGCCGGGTTGTCGTCTTTGTTTTTCGGCGGCGGAAGTTCCATTTCGCCCAAATTTACCGGTTTTATATTGACTTCCGGAGTTTTTCCCACAGCCCTTAGCAATGCGTTCTCCAAATGCTCGCTCATATCCGGTTCCGCGAAATACGCCAACGCTTCGTCCTTGAATTTCACAATTCCGTGGATTTCACACTTTGGGTGCAGAAAAACCTTTATCTTTGATATCGGTAACGAAAATAAATGATGGGCTTCTATTATTTCCAATCCTTTGTTTATCAGGGTCGCTGATTCCACGGATATTTTTTCTCCCATTTCCCACCGTGGATGTGTTGTTGCCTGCTTCGCTGTTATATCTTCCAAATTTTCTCTTTCATAAAAAGGCCCGCCGGAGCATGGAAGATAAATTTCTTCTATGTCCTTTTCATCCTTTCCCGGGCGGGATTTTAAGATCTCGTAAATCGCGTTGTGCTCTGAATCCAGTGGAATGATTTTGTGTTTTTTTATGGAAAGTCCTTCCGCTACAACGGTTTCTTTGTTTGCTAAAAGTAGGGTTTTCCCTTTTTTTACCGCTTCCAGAGAAGGCGCGATACCCGCAATCCCGGAAAGCACATTTATTACGATGTCCGCTTTGTCCAAATCCAAAGTCTGACCTTTTGAATACAGGGCGGTTTGTTTTATCCCGAAAATTTTTGCCTGTTCCTCCAGAAGTTTTTCGTTCTTGTTCGCGCTTATCCCAATCAGCTCAAAAAGATCGCCGTGCTTCTCCAGAAGCCTCAATGTCTTTTTTCCCAGATGCCCGGTGGCCCCCAATACCACTACCTTTTTTCTCATGCGCGTATTCTCCAAGCATTGTCTTGACTTTGCAACAGGTTTTTCGTATCATCCGAAAGCTTTGCAATCCTAATCAAACTATATAGGCAAACGTCTAAGAGTAAATCAACAGATACGAATCCCCACCGTTAGGCTGATAGGAGCCGAGGGAGAACAGCTGGGCATAATGTCTAAGGAAAAAGCCCAAGAAATTGCCGATAAAGCGGATTTGGACCTTGCGGAGGTAGCTCCTAACGCCAATCCTCCGGTCTGTAAGATTCTTGATTACGGTAAGTATCAATATCATCAGAAGAAGGTTGATACGAAGCACAGAAAATCGCAGAAGAAGACTGAAGTGAAGGGAGTCCGAATGGGGTTCAAAACCGGAGAGCACGATATGCAAGTCAAGGCGCGTCAGGCACAAAAGTTCTTGAAGGCCGGCAACTCAGTAAAGGTTTCGTTGATATTCAGAGGAAGGGAAGCGGTTTATAGGGACTTGGCCACAGAGAAAATGATTAAATTCTGTGAAAGCCTGGAGGACACCTGCTCAATGGAAGCTCCTCCCAAAAAACAGGGAAATACAATGATAATGATATTAACTCCAAATAAATCATGAAGCAGAAACATCACAGCGGGCTTAAAAAGCGCGTAAAAATAAGGAAGAGCGGAACCGTAACCGTTGATAAATCTTGTAAGAACCATCTTCTTTCCAATAAATCAAAACGTCAGAAAAAGTCTTTTCTTGGAGGAATGCCGGTTTGTAAAACCAGAGTTAAAGCTTTGCGAAGACTTCTTCCCGGAGCTGTTCCTTTGAAAAAAACTCAGAAAGAGGAGGTTCAAGAAGCTAAGAAATAAATATTTTAATTTTTAAATATGTCCCGAGTAAAAAGAGGCGTAACCGCCCACCGCAGGCACCGACAAACTGTCAAGGCAGCCAAAGGTTTCCGTGGCTTGAGAAGCACAAACTTTCGACAAGCCAAAAATGCTCTGATGAAAGCAGGTCTCCACAGTTATACGCACAGGAGAACAAGAAAAAGAACTTTCAGGGCTCTCTGGATTGCCAGGATCAATGCCGCTTGTCGTCCACTTGGAATAACCTACAGCAGGCTTATTGAGGAAATGACGAAGAAAGACATCAGAATCAACAGGAAGATGTTGGCGGAACTTGCCGCGAATCATCCTGAAGTCTTTGAAAAAGTGGTTGAGAAAGCTAAATAGATTTCCTAATATGTTTCGAATCCTTCGTGTTTTTGGGTCGGCTCTTCCCAAGCGTATTCAACATCCCTGACATCGGATGATGGTGGGCCCTCTTTACACCATCCCAAAAACCGCATTATCTCGTTTTCTCCACCTTGTACTAAAATTTCCACCTCTCCGTTCGGCAAATTTTCCGCGTATCCGGTCAGTCCCAGGGATTGTGCGCTTTCTCTGGCGTGGGACCGGAAAAAGACTCCCTGAACCCGGCCTCTAACTTTTATTCTTGCTTGTTTCATTTTATTTCCACGCTCTTTAGAATCACTTCTTCCAGAGGTCTTTCCCCTCCGTTTACTTTCACTGAGGCTATTTTGTCCACGACATCCATCCCCTTCTCAACATGTCCGAAGATTGCGTGCTTTCCATCAAGCCAAGGAGCCCCGTCTCTTCCTTGCATTATAAAAAACTGGCTTCCTCCCGTGTTTGGACCTCTGTTTGCCATGGAAAGGACTCCTCTCTTGTGCGTGAGCCCTTCGGCAAATTCGTCTTCAATTTGTGTGCCCGGTCCTTTATAACTGTGCCCCCCCGTTCCGTCTCGATTCTCAAAATCTCCGCCTTGGATCATAAATCCGTCTATGACTCTGTGAAAAATCGTATCGTCGTACTTTCCCGCTTCCGCCAGTTCCACGAAGTTTTTTACCGTTTCCGGCGTCTTTTCCGTGTATAATACAATTTCTATGTCCCCGAAATTTGTTTTGATTGTTGCCATGGTTTCTTTGTTATTGTTACATGCCGCAAGGGTGACCGTCAGTAAAAATATTGCTGTTATTGCCGCGGCCTTGCTTATAAATTTTTTCATATAAATTTCTGTTATTTTATTTTTCGGAGAGATTCTATCACATAAAACTCGATTTCGCAGTCCTTTTGTGCTAATCTTCGTCGGCCATGAAAAAGATTTTGCGGAAACTTGTCTTGTTTGAACTTAAAGCGCTTGCCAAGCGGCGATTGAAGCGGTTTAAGGGCAAAATTATTGCTGTCACCGGCTCCACGGGAAAAACCGGGACCAAAGATGCGATTTACACTGTTTTGAATACTCGTTTTAGGGTAAAAACCACCAGGAAAAGCATGAATTCCGAATTCGGGCTTCCTTTGACAATTCTGGATATCGATAGTGGTTTTTCTTCCGCCACAAAATGGTCATGGTATTTGCTAAAGGGGTTTTTCCACAGCTTTATGAGGGATCACAGTGAAGTTTTGCTGTTGGAAATGGGTGTTGATAAGCCGGGGGATATGGATTTTTTGCTCTCAATAGTGAAACCCGATATCGCGGTTTTTACGAATGTGGCTCCGGTTCATTTGGATGAGGGGCAGTTTAAAGATTTGCGGGAAATTTTTGAGGAGAAGTCAAAATTGATTTCGGCGTTGGGAGAAAAGGGGATTGCGGTCCTCAATATTGATGACGATCTGGTCGGAAGTGTGGCCAAAAAACGCAGAGGGAAGAGAACTATTACTTTTGGGAAGAAGCGTGAAGGAGATTTTTGGGCGGGCCAGGTTAAACAGAGCCTTGAAGGGCTGGACTTTGTTTTACATCACGATAACGCGAGGCACGAAGTTAGCAGTAGTGTGATCGGTGAGTGCCATATCTATATGTTGCTTCCCGCGATCGTTTGCGGAACTTTGATGGATATGGACTTGGACGACATTACCGAGGCGATAAAGCTTTTTTCTTTACCTCCCGGGAGGATGTCCGTGATCCCGTCTATAAATGGCGCCACCATTTTGGACAGTTCTTATAATTCTTCTCCGGTCGCGCTGAAAGAGGCTCTTCTCACTCTTAAATCTCTTGGAGAGAACCGCAGGAAGGTTGCGGTTCTGGGAAACATGAACGAGCTGGGAGAAGAGACCGAGAAGCTGCATGAAGCTATGGCAAGCACGATTTGCTCTTGCGCGGACGTTCTAATCACCGTCGGGAAATATGCAAGAATGATGTCCAAAAAAGCTGTTGAAAAAGGGTTCCCCGAATCAAAGGCTCATCATTTTAATTCGGCTCTTGAAGCGGCGGAATTTTTCAAAGATCATATTGCTAAGAACGATTTGATTCTTGTTAAGGGATCTCAAAACCGGGTCCGTTTGGAGCGTTTTGTTAAGGAAATTATGGCGTTCCCGGAGGACGCAAGAAGTTTGTTGGTTAGACAAGAACGCGTTTGGTCCTCTAAACTTTAACAGACATGAAATATAATTGGTCCATTATCGGGCATGAAAAGCAGTTGCTTCAGATAGAGCACGATATCGCAAGTGGGAACCTTGCTCACGCGTATCTTCTGGCGGGGCCGAACAGCATTGGAAAATCCACAGTCGCCAGAAAAATGGCGGGGATTTTGCAGTGTCCAAACGATTTTTGCCATAAATGTCCCACTTGTCTCCAAGTTTCCAAACGCAGTCATCCCGACACATTCGAATTTGCCAATCACGATGATTCAATTGGAATTGATGATGTTCGTCGCTTGGTTGAACGATTGACCATGACGGGACAGTCAAACTATAAGATTTTGTTGATCCGCAAGCTGGAACGTATGACCGTCCCCGCGGCAAACAGCTTTTTGAAAATCCTGGAGGAGCCTACCGAAAGGACTATTTTTATAATGACCACGGACAATGTCCGGCTTCTTTTGCCGACGGTCATCTCCCGGGTACGAGTTATAAAATTTTTGAGTTCCTCTGTTGTGTTTCTTGAGAGTAAGCTCCGTGAGCTTTTTCCGGAGGAAGATGCCGAAACCATAAAAAAGGCAAGTTTGTTCTCTTTGGGCATGACCGGCCGGGCTGTTCGCCTGATAGAAAATCCCGATGTTTTGGCGCACAACATCAAGGTTTATCATGACGTCCAGAATCTTTTGTCGGTTAAAAATGTATCGGCTCGCTTCTCTTATCTGAGTGATATTTTGGAGGAGGACGGAGCCGTTGAAACTTTTCTTAATATGACGACCCATGTTTTACGAAGCAAGTTGCTGGAAGGCGGTCCCGGCGCGAGAAAACATTTAATTGCTCTTTCCAAAATCGATGATACTGGTATTCTTTTGAAGAAAAATGTTAATCCCAGGTTGGCATTGGAGAACCTTATGTTAAATCTCTGAAATAACAGTTTACTATGATGACAAAAGTTTTGGGTATAGAGTGCGGTTCTTCTCTTGATGTTCTGGAAATCCCTTTTTCCACAAAATATGATTTGGAGGTGGGTGATAAAGTTATTTTCAAAGACCCCGAGGGAAGGGAGGAGTTTGGTGTCGTAAAGTATGTGGATAGATCGGCGCGGGACGATGAAGGCGTTCTTCGAGATTCTAAGATTTTGAGGCGAGCCACCCCGAATGACCTGCAGAAAGTGTTGAATCATTCGGAGCTCGGGGTTGTGGCTTTGGAAAAAGCCAAAGAGCTTGTTTCAAAATTGGAGATGGAGATGAGTGTTTTTAGAGCGGCTTATTCTTTTGACGGTTCAAAAATCCATTTTCTTTTCACTTCCGATGATCGTGTTGATTTCAGGGAGCTGGTGAAGGAGTTGGCTAAAAGTTTGAAAAAACAGATTCATTTGCGACAAATAGGTCCCCGAGACAAGGCAAGGTTGACCGGGGGTTATGGGCGTTGTGGCCGTTCCTTGTGTTGTACCGCTTGGCTGAGTGACCTGGGGGGGATCGGTATGGAAATGGTCAGAACTCAGGCTCTGGAAGGGAAAGGCAGTTCAAAGCTTTCCGGTTCTTGTGGAAAACTCCTTTGTTGTCTCCGGTATGAAATTGAAGCTTATCGGGCTCTTAAGAAGTCTCTGCCGGGTCTGGGATCAAAAGTGAAAGTTGTTGGAAGGGATGGGGCCGCCATTGTCTTGGCTCTCGATATCCTAAATCAAAAACTTAAAGTTTCTTTTGAAAAAGGCGAGATTTGCACCATCCCGGCTACTGATGTAAAAGAGGTACTATCCATAAAAAAAGCTAACATTTGATATATGTGGACGTATTTGGCGATATTTTTTAGTGTGGCGATTTTGGTTGGAGTTTTTCTCCGCAGGTATTTTTTGTTCTCTTCTCTTCCCTCTAAAGATACCGTTGAGGATGACGCCGAAGAAGATGCTATGGATGATAAGCGTCGTTTTTCCAGGGAAGATCATGAGAAGACAGAAACTCTTCTTAAGAGAGGTGAATCTCTTCTGAAAGTCGGTAAAGACGAAGACGCGATAAAATGTTTTGTCCAAATCCTTTCAATCGCCCCCGTCCATAGCGAGGCGCAAAACAAATTGGCGCTTCTGTATCTTCAAAAGCAGATGTTTGGAGCTGCTGCCGCTCTTTTTAAGCAACTTTCCGAAACCTCTCCGGATCCTGTCCATTTCAGCCATTTGGGGCTGGCTCTTTTTAGTCAAAGCGATTTTGAAAATGCAAAAATCGCTTATCAGAAGGCGTTGGAATTGGACTCTTCCCGCCCCCAGCGTTTTGTCAGTCTTTCCCATGTTTACAGGTCTTTGGGACAGCTCTATCACGCTGTTGTGGCATTAAACAAAGCTCTTGAACTGGAAGAAGATCATCCGGAAGTCTTGCTTTTGTTGGCGGATCTGCACATCGAGCTTCAAAAAACTCCCAACGCGAAATACTTTTTGAGTCGTATTTTGGAGATAGACCCAAAAAATCCCGAGGCGAAGAAGATTCTTAAAAATCTTGAGTCCTCGGAGCTCTGATCATTCTTCTGTTTTTTCTCCCGCGCCGACGAGAATTCTGGCGGGTATAGCACGATAGTTTGTTAGAATATCTTCTTCTGTTTTAGTGCCGTCCGCCCGTGTTATGATTCTTTTCCAGTCCGCCCTGAATCCGACATGGTTTTTTTCAACCTGTTTTGTGTGTCCCGGAGGCAAAGTGTTGGTTTCTTGATAAACCGTTGGTCCCGGGTTTCTGTAATTCCCCAGAAATGGCCCTTTCATTTCAACGCTTCTTCCGTCATCGGTTCCGTAAAACACCATATATAGTTCGTAGTTGTCCTTAACATATGCCTGAATCAGGACGTGGTTTTCGGTATCGTTTTTGAATTTCAGGTCCGGTCCCCCTAGATATACCGTCGCGTCCATGCCGTGCCCCATGACCTGCGAATAATATGTCACCGCGTATGAATGCGGATGTCTTTCCACTACTTCCAGCCCCGATAGTAGAATGGCCCTAAATAAAGTTGTTGATGTTTGGCAAATCCCTCCCCCGTATTCAGGGATTGTCCCTTCCGGCTTTATGACCAACTCTTTTCTGTGCCCTGTCGCGGCGTTTACAGGACCCAAATCTTGGTTGAAAGAAAAGACTTCGTCCGGCGCTATCAGTTGACCGTTAAATCTTTCGGCACTTACCTTTATGTTGTGAACCCTGTTCCACGGAGACCCGTAGTAAGAGCTGTGCCCCACTCCCAATCTTTCCTTTATCCCAAGTTCCGTTAATTCCTCGTCAACGGTTATTTCTGGATTGATGTGTAAAACCGGCACTGTTATTTCCGTTATTCCGTTTTGTACGGCCAGTTCCAGCGCTTCTTTCATCATTTTTCTGTCTATCCTTTTTCCGTCACTTCCGGTGCCCTCTATTATTATTTTTCCGTCTTCGTCCCTGTATATGTTCACGTCTTCCGCTTCTCTGTCCAGCCATCTGGAGATGTGGGCGTCTATGTATTCGTCCAATTTTTCTTGTTTTATTCTTATTTCTACTTTCGTCTGTTCTTCCTGTGTTTGTAAAATTGGAAGCTCTGTCAACTTTGCCGGCTCGAATTCAACCCAATCTATGTTGTCTATCAATCTCAAATACCAGTTGTCTCTGTATACCGGATCTATAAGCGTTGTCCTTTGGTTAAGCGCTTGTTCTATTTTCTCTCTTTGTTTCTCCAGTTTTTCGGCTGTTATTTCCGGGTAAACTTCTTTCGCCTCCACCTCTATTTCTTCGGATGAAAACTCTTTTCCTCTTTCTCTGATCGTTCTGGCCAGCTCCGCTTTGTTTAATTCCACTCCTTTTTCTTCCTCTTTGATGGCGAGCCTTCTTGTGTCATCGAAAAAGAAAGTTGCCTGTTTTGGTGCTATTTCGCCTATTTCAAAGTTTTCCTCCAGTGTTTGCTTCATTTTTTCAAAATTCACCACTACAACTGGTTCGTGTTTTTTTGCCCCCGAAGCACTGTTCATTATTATGTTTATTAAACCGAAGTTTCTGGCATCAGATTCTCTTATTGTTGCTATTGTCTCTTCCGTGAGGATTTCCATCCCCAGTTCTTCCGGAAGAATCTCTTTTTTTTCTTCCAAAATTTTTATTCTTATGGGGGTCTTTAGATATTCTTCTTTCTTTTTTCCCAGTATTTCCACCGCTTCAGCGGGAGCTTTGTGTGAGATATCAACTCCTCCGACTTCCGTTCCCGCGGGGAATTTTCCGTGTAGCGAGATCTTGGCTACGGCAACACCCGAGGCGAGTATCACACCTATTAACACCCCTATCCCGACCGACGTGATTATGTTTTTCTTGTTCATTTTTTCTTCTTATCGTCGCTCTTTTTTATCGTTGCTCCCATCACCGATCCTATTGCACCGCCTATTATCGCGCCCATTAAAACCTTTTCCCAGAGTTTCTTTTTCTTTTTTCCCTTCAGTTTCATGTTTTTCCTTTCTTATTTTGCAACTTCCGTATGTCTTGTTCTTCTTATCACGTTCACTTTTATCTGGCCCGGATATGTTATTTCGTTTTCTATTTGTTCGGCCATTTTTTCCGCTATATTTTCCAGTTCTCCGTCGTTTATTTTTTCAGTATCAACCAAAACTCTCAGCTCTCTTCCCGCTGAAATCGCGAATGCGTTTTTCACCCCTTCATATGAGGTCGCTGTTTCTTCCAATGCTTTTATCCTTTCGATGTATTTATCAAAAGACTCTTGTCTTGCTCCCGGTCTGCTGGCGGAAACCGCGTCCGCCGCTTTTACAATTAACGCTTCCGCTGTTTCTTGTTTTTCCGCGTCGTGATGTGTCCATGCCGCGTGAACTTCTTCTTCGCTGAATCCGAATTTTTCCATTAACTCTTTTGTTAAGACGTCGTGTGTGTCTTTTACTCCTTCTTCTTGATCTATAGCTTTCCCTAAGTCGTGCAAAAATCCGCTTATGGCGCATGTTTTTGGGTCCAGTCCCAGTTCGCTTCCGAGCATTAAAGAAACCCAGCCCACTTCCATCGCGTGCTTCATTATGTTTTGTCCGTAACTTGTTCTGTATTGAAGTCTCCCAACGGTTCTGCACAAATCCTTGTCGTCTTCTTTTATTCCCATTTTTTTCAGGGCATCTCTGCCGACTTTATATAGCTCTTTATCTATTTCCTTTTCCGCCTCCTCTATTGCTCTTTTTGTGGTTTCTTTTTTTATATCTCCTTTCATTCTTACCAGTTTCTCTATCGCTTTTTGGGCTATTCTTCTTTTTACCAGCGCAAAGCCCGATATGCTTATTGTGTTTGGCATATCGTTGAAAACTATGTCTACATCCAGCGCGTCCTCTATTGTTTTTACATTTTCCGCTCGCTCCCCCACAATTTTCCCCTTAACTCTGTCGTTTTTAACCTTTACCGCCACAACTCTTGTTTCCACCGATGTTGGCGAGCAAAGTCTTTGTATAACTCCTATTATCATCCTCTTTGCGTTTTTTTCGGCGTTCTCTTTTAATGACTCCTCTGTTTTCATTATCTTTTCTTTGTTTTCCGTTTTTAGTTCCGCTTCGTGTTTTCTCAAAACGTCTTCTTTTAGTTCTTTGGGTGATTTTTTAGTTTTCTCTGCCAGTTTCTCTATTATTTCTGTGTCTCGTTTTTTTATTTCCCCCCATACTCCCTGTGTTTCTTCTTCCAGTGCCGCTGTTTTTAATCTGTCTTCTTTTCTCTTTTCTTCTTTTTTTTGTAGCGTTTTTTCCTTGTTCTTTAATAGTTCCTCCAGCTTAACAAACCTTTCTTCTTTTATTTTCCTTTCTTGTTTAATAGTTTCTCGCCTTCTTTGAACATATTGGCTTGTTTCTTTTTTTATCTTTTCTGCTTCACTCTTCGCCTCTTCTTCCTGTTTTTCAGCCGTTTCTTTGGCTTTTTTTATGTTTATAATTTTCTTCTTTTTTATTAAAATTCCGCTTATTACACCCCCTAAAGCCATTCCTCCCAATATTGTTAATATGTTTATTGTTATTTGGTCCATTTAATCTTTTTTATTAAGTTTTTTTACAAAACCCTTTCCTTTTTACATGTTTTTTGAACATTTTTTCCATACTTTTTTTGTTTTTTTGTTTTGTAATTATATAAATTTCACTTATTTCGTTTGTTTTAAGGCTTTTTTATTCTAAAACTTTTTTTAAGAATAGTAAACCCCTTACAAAGACAACTATAAACACATTATAAATATAAAAAAATATTGTGTTTTTTCTTTTTAAAATTGCTATTGTTTTGAGTGTTTATTTGCATATAATAGCGATATGAAGCTTTTTTGTTCTCAGAAAGATTTGGATTATGCGGTAGGCATTGTGAGTAAGGCGATCAGTCCTAACAACACCCTTCCCGTACTTAATAATATCTTGGTAAAAGCTGAAGGGAAAAAGTTGTGTTTTTCCGCTACCAATTTAGAGATAGCCATTTGTTGTTCTGTTGAAGCGGATGTTCGCAACGAGGGGTCGACGACAGTACCGGCAAAACTACTTGCTTCTTATATAGCCTTGATAACCGATGATAAAGTAGAGATCAATCTTATGGAAGGGAACACCCTTTCAATTTCTTCCGCGTCTTCAAACACGAAAATAAAATGTATAAACGCCGATGAATTCCCGCTTATCCCAACTGTTGAAAAAGGAGTTGAGTTCACGGTCAATACAAACGATTTTCACACATCTATAAATGAGACGGTTTTCGCCGCTTCTTCCAATGTTTCAAGGCCTGTTTTATCCGGCGTTTTAATTTGTCTGAAAGGAGAGTTTATGAAACTTGTTGCGACGGACAGCTATCGTTTAGCGGAGAAAAAAATAAAACTGGAGGATAAGCCGACAGAAGACGTTTATTGTATTGTTCCGGGGCGCACAATGGCGGAATTATCAAAAGTCATCTCAAAATCCGAGGTTAAAGAAGTTAAGGTTAATATTTCAAAAAATCAGATATTGTTTTCCATCGATGGCGTTGAATTGATTTCACGCCTTATAGACGGCAGATTTCCGGACTACGAAAAAATAATCCCCTCAGAGGCAAAAACAACCTGTACTGTTTCTGTGGAAGATTTATCACTTGTTTTAAGGAGAGTCAGCCTTTTTGCCAGGGAGAACAATAATAGCGTCAAGATCGCCGTTACAAACGACGGAAGAATGGTTGTCTCCTCCGAGGAAACAAAGATTGGAGAAGAGAAAGCGGAACTATCCATAAAAATAGAGGGCGAAAACAATAAAATTTCCTTAAACTCACAGTATTTGCTGGACGTTCTCACCTATATTGAAGAGGAAAATGTTTTTTTACAAATGAACGACAAATCTTCACCGGCCGTTATTAGACCGGTTAAGACAGACGACTACGTCTACATAATAATGCCGCTAAAAGTTTAAAGTTTTTATGCGAAACATTATATCTTATTTTCCTAAAGGAAAGCTCTCCGAGGCTACCGATTTTTTTAGGAGAAACAAAAAAGTCACTTTTTCCGGGGCGGGGAACAGTTCTTCAAAAGCCTTTATTTTAAGCGATATTTTTAGGAACAACGCTAACGACTCCGGCAGTGTTTTATGGATAACTTCCGACGAGACCTCTTTTAATATGATGAACAAGGCGCTGGGCGTTTGGGGCGACATGCCTGTTTATACTTATAAAAAAATAAAGGATGACGAGATAGTCTCTTTTTCGTCCACGGCTGATTTTAACAAAGCCCAGACAACAAAACTTCTTGAATTTGTATACAGGGTCACCCGGGACGAGCCAGCAGTTTTTATTACTGATTTTTATTCTTTACTCCAAAATATTCCGGACGTGGATCGGTTGGCGGAGAGAGGCTTGAAGGTAAGCTCCTCCGACAATTTAGACGTGGTCGATTTTATAGAGAGATTAGTTTCTATCGGGTATGAAATTTCAGAAGACGAAGTCCTTGAAAAAGGGGAATATTTGCGCATAGGTGACAGCATTCTTGTTTACCCTCTTAACGAGGAGAGTGTTTTCAGGATAAACATGGATTTTGATAAAGTCGGGGAGGTTTTAAAATTGAAGGGAGGCGATTATTCCACTTCCGGGAAAAAGGTTAAAGCAGTGGAGATTTTACCTGTTGAATACGATGAGACCACAGACGATGTTATCGGGCTTTTTGATAAAAACGGAATCATTGTAGATGATGAAGTCGATGTGGTTGATGAATATTATGATGTTTGGAATTCTTTTATGGCGGAAGCAAACGAAAGATGTTCCACAATAACGTTCACCTCGTTTAATGACGACGTTGAAAATCATCTCCATATGCATTTTTTGTCGGTGTTGAGGTATAGAACTCCTTATGATTTCGCGAATGACCTTAGGGATAAGATCAGCGGTGGATGGAAAACGTTGTTTTTTACGAAAAAAGTCGATCAAGCCAGTGCTCTTTTGGACGAACAGTCTATCCCGTATAGGCTTGGAATCGATGATGAGAAGTTTTCGGAATCATCGGTTTTTCTCATACATGTTGATAAAGAGGGGGTTTTTCCACAATCTTTTCAGTCGCCTGTTCAAAAAATAAACCTCATTACAGACATAGACGTTTCTATTCTGAGGGAAGAGAAAAGGAAAAAAACAGTTGCCAACGCTTTTGAAGAGTTTCTTACCAGTTTGAAGGCCGGGGATTTTGTTGTGCATGCCGATCATGGAATAGCAAAGTTTATTGGTTTAGACAGAAAAACGATAGACGGAATAACAAAAGAGTACATCGCTTTGGGGTATGCGGAAAATGACAAACTTTTTGTTCCGATTGACCAAGCGGACAAGGTTAACAAGTACATCGGTTCAGAGGAGCTGATGCCCAAACTCACGCGTTTGGGAAGCGCGGAATGGAACACGATTACCAACAAGGTCAAAAAAGAAACGCAAAAAATCGCTAAAGAATTGTTGAAACTATACGCGGAGAGGCGTGCCGCGAGAGGGGTCTCTTTCAATAAGGACACGGATGTGCAGGAAAAATTTGAGAACACTTTTAAATATGAAGAAACACCCGGTCAGGTGAAGGCTATAAATGATGTTAAGAAAGACATGGAAGACCTGGAGCCGATGGACCGTCTTGTGTGTGGAGATGTCGGGTTTGGAAAAACGGAAGTCGCGATGCGTGCCGCGTTTAAGGCTGTTCAGAGCGGAAAACAGGTCGCGGTTGTTTCCCCGATAACCATTTTGGCGGACCAGCACTACAAGTCTTTCAAGAAGAGAATGGACGAATTCAATATCCGGGTTGAAATGCTCAGTCGTTTCAGGACTCAGAAAGAACAAAGGCAGATCGTTGAAAAATTAAAAAAAGGAGAGATCGATATTATTGTAGGCACGCACCGCCTTTTACAGCCGGATATATCGTTTAAAGAGTTGGGGCTTGTGGTTATAGATGAGGAACAGAGGTTCGGTGTTAAGCAAAAGGAGGCGCTGAAGAGGCTTAGAAAAGAGGTCGACATTCTTACTCTTACCGCCACGCCTATTCCCCGGACGCTGAACATTTGTCTTAATAAACTCAGGGATATAACAACTATCACAACCCCGCCGTTTGGACGGCTTCCCGTTATTACGGAGGTCAGAAAATACTCTCCCAGTTTGGTCAGAGAGGCTATAATGAAGGAAATCGAGAGGGGCGGGCAGGTTTACTTTCTTCACAACAGAGTTCTTACCATAGATAGTTTTGCTGATGGGCTGAGAGCTCTTGTTCCCGAGGCGAGGATAGCGGTCGCGCATGGCAAGCTTGGGAGTGGTGATCTGGAGGAGAGAATCATGGCCTTTATAGATCATAAATTCGATGTCCTGGTCAGTTCCACTATCATAGAAAACGGGATAGACCTTTCAAACGCCAATACCCTGATCGTCAATAACGCCGAGAAATTCGGTTTGGCACAGCTTTATCAGCTTAGAGGGCGCGTGGGAAGAGGAAAGAAACAGGCATACGCGTATTTTTTGTATCATGGACAGAGGCTGAAACTGGATGCCAAAAAACGTTTACGCGCGATTGTGGAAGCGTCAGATCTCGGGAGTGGCTTTCAAATAGCAATGAAGGATTTGGAGATACGTGGAGCCGGGGACATCCTTGGCGCGAACCAGCACGGTGTTATAAATGTTGTGGGGGTCGCGCATTTCATGCGGATGTTAAACAAAGCGGTTGAGGACCTTAAAGCCGGAAGAGTGGAAGAGGGCGAAGAGGAGATCAAGGATGTTTCTATTGAATTGCCCGTGCAGGCTTACATCCCCGATCACTATGTTCCGGAATCGAGGGACAAAATCGGTGTTTATCAAAGACTTTCCTCGGCCGATACCAAGGAGTATTTGGGAGAAATCAGGCAGGACATTCTTGAGGACTACGGAAAAATTCCGGATGAAGTGGAGAATTTGTTCGAAATAATCGATCTTAAAATTCTCGCGAAGAAGGCAGGACTTATAAACATCAAATCTGAGGCGGTCCCGATGAGTGATGACAAGGAGATTGTTTTGCATATGTCGGGGCGGGTGAAGCCCGCGAATATAGTTAATCTTCTTGAGTATAATTCTCAGTGGAGAATCAGTGGAACAAGGCTTCGAATTAATATAAAAGAACTGGGGAAGAGCTGGTTCAAGGAGCTGAAAAAATGTGTGGACAGGCTTGGAAAAGAGGCGAAGCATGGGAAACGATAGGGCTTGCTTTTTTTGCAAAAACGTGGTTTAATTTTTGTGCTCTTTGAAAAGTGGGGATGTATTGGCATTCGACAGGATGTTTCAGGTTCGAGTTGCTGCAATCAGGGGATCGCGTCGTCTCCCCTTAATCCGTCCGGCGCAAATTAAGTGCTAACGATTTTGTTGCACGCGCAGCTGAGAAATTGGCAGCAAGAGAGGGCTTTGCTCCTCGCCTTGCAGCTGTTCCAGTAGCTGCGTAAATGTCTGACTTTTTTCGGACACGTTCGTAATTCCGACATCCGCTAAGCTTTACGAGCGACATTTTGCGGGTTAAGGTCTTTTGACGGGCTTCGGTCAAAAGGCACGAAAAATTTTGAAGATAAGCATCGGGAACGAGTGTTTGTTCTTTTACCCGATGACGAAAATTTTTGAACAAACTATGATTGTAGACGCGCTCCGACCTCATTGCTGGACCCGGGTTCGACTCCCGGCATCTCCACCAGAAAATATATATAGGGGCATCTTTTACCTCAACTGCGGATAAAATCTTCAACGTGTACGGAAATGTACACTTTTGAAGATTTTTCCTTGTTTCGGCAAAATCTGCACCCTATATATATTTTCTACTTTTTAATCTTTGTTTAGGCTTTTTTAAAAATTCCTTGATTCGGCCAAATCTGCACTTCCTCAACAATTTCTTATTCTTCAAGGGAAGATTTTCCCTTGTTTCGGCCAAATTTGCACCAACGCGACAATTTCTGCGTTAGGCGGGTAATGTCTTGCAAAAAAATAAAAAACTACTATATTGGGGCACTATCATAAATTTCTTAACCTAAAAAATTATGCAAACTCCTGAAAAAACTTTTACGGAACCTGTTGACCACCTGCTTGAAAGGGGGGAGGATTTTGAAGTCGGGCCGGAACATCTGGGAGAATTGGATGGACTTGTGAGGAAACTGGAGAGTGAATTGAGGGCGGAAGGCTTTAAAATCGACTACGCGACAGAGGGAACACAACCGCGGCAGTGGTTTGTTTACCTGACCAAGGAGAGTGATGAACACGTGGAAATCGAAGTTTGGCACATGGCTGATGGAAGAAGGGTGGCGCGAGAGATAAAAGAGGATTCTTACGGACCGGTTCCGGGAGAGACGGACTTAAACATAATAGACGAGGAAACCTGGAGGAAGATTAATGTTTTGTGCAAAGCGTTTAACCTAAGAGAGGGGATATCGGATTCCGTTCCGTACAAATTGTAGAAGCAGGACGGTTTTTGTCCCGATGTTTTTCCGTTGACCTGGTGGTGCAAGTTGTGGTATAGCTGTTTCCTTTTAATAATTTATTTATGGATATCTATGTTGAAAAGCAGTGCGTTGAGGGGTTGAAAAAAGGTGAACTGCGCCAATTCTTACTCCTGTTTGACGCGTATTTTGACAATCTTTACAAATATGTGGCGCGTCGTGTGGGGGAAGGCGCTGCCGCGGAAAATATCACGCGGCTGACTTTCTTGGATGCTTTGGGGCAGGCCAGAAACACATCTCCGGATGTCGGGTATGCTGTATGGCTTTACAGTCTGGCGCATCCACGGGTTACCGAGCATATTGAAAATGAGGGGTTTCCGGACAAGCAGGGCATTATCACGAACGATAAGAAAATCAAACAGTATGGTGGAGGGGAAGAGGTTTTTGAGAAAGCGGAGAAAATGTTCGGCAAGCTCTCCATGGAAGAACGGGAAATTTTACGTTTGAAATTTTTTGAAGAAATTTCCGATGGAGGGGTCATGGAGGTTTTGGGTGTGGAGGAAGGCGTTATCGGGCCGAAGATCTATAGGGTTTTGAAGAGGGTTCACTTTTTACTTTTTGGGGAAAGCGATAGCGGGCAAGGCGTTTATTTTGGAGAACTTAGCGGGTTTTTGGCGAGGATGCGGGGGCTGGAGGACATAAAGGTCCCGGAGCCGTTCAAATTGGGGCTGAGAGCCGATATCTCGGGGAGAATAGACAGGAGAGATTTTGCTGTTGACGTGAAAGAAGTTTCCGGGGGGAAGAAAAAAACTTCCAAGAAAGCGTCAAAAGGCTCTGATGACCCGGCGAAGATTTTTGTGGAAGCCGTCAGGGAATTGAAAGAAGATGAAGAAAAGGAACGAATGAAGGATCAGCGCAGGGCGGAATGGAGAGAAAGTCTTTTTGATTTTGTTGAACGATGGAGAGGAGTTATCGTGGCCTTTCCAATTTTGCTTTTTGTTGTCATTTTTACTTGGGGGCTTTACGGGGTTGTTGATCTTAGGGGGAAAGACAGACCGATTGAGCGTGGATATCCCACGATTTGTAAAAACGAAGTGGTTTTTAGCGGGGACTTCGCGGACGGTGAAAAAAGGAGCGTAAACAGGGACGTGAGCGACAAACTTTGCGGGCATTTTGAGACTGAAACTTTAGAAATAATCAGAATCGCCGATAAAGAAATTAATGTTTTGGTTGACGCGAAGGAGTGGTTTTTGGAATATGTCTTTGTAGAAGATTCACAAGGCTGGAGAGTCAAAGCATATGAAAAAAATCCTCGTAGCAACGGGTAATCCCGGAAAGTATGCCGAAATAAAGGAAGGCTTGCGCGGGCTTCCTGTTGGATCTGTTTGTTTAAGAGATTTGGGAATGATTGAGGGAGGCCCCGAGGAAGATGGAAAGACTTTCAGGGAGAACGCATATAAAAAGGCCGAATATTATTTTAACAAAACAGGAATCCCGACTTTGGCTGAGGACTCGGGGGTTTTGGTGGAGGCTTTAAAGGGAGAAATGGGAGTAAAAACCAGAAGGTGGGGGGCCGGAGGAGAGGCGAGTGATCAAGAATGGCTGGATTTTTTTATGAAAAGAATGGAGGGGGTTGAGAATAGATCCGCGTTTTTTGTTTGCAGTATTTGTTTTCTTGATGGAGCGAATTCGATGTTTTTTGATGGAAAAACGAAGGGTAGGATCACGGAAGATCTGCAGGCGCCTATTACCCCCGGAATCCCTTTGAGTTCATGCTTTTTGCCGGAGCGGGGGAGAAGTGTCTATGCCGCGCTTTCGCCCGCGGAAAAAAATAGGATAAGCCATAGAGGGAAGGCTGTTTTAAAGGCGCGACACCATCTTGAAAAATGGTTGTTTTAATCGGATTCTTCCGGCGGGGGCTCGATTGGAGGTGTGTCCTTAGGCGTGTCTTCAGGGTTCTCTTCAGGGAGCTCTTCAGAGGGCTCTTCAGGGACATCCTCTTCAATTGTCTCTGTCGGACCTTCTATTACAACTTCTATTGCGGATTCACTGCTATAACCGAGAGAGTCTATCACTTTAGCGACCAAAAGGTGCTTTGAGCCAGCCTCCAATGTAGCGGGGATAAATACGAATGTGTTGAACGGTTCAGAGGATGCCGTGTATTTTTTGTCGTTGTTAAGGAAAATTTCAACTCTTTTTACGCCGTGGGGGGCGGTTATATCCAATGTTAAAGGATTTGATCCGTGCGCCAAGGATCCTTGTGGAGAGGGGCTTAAAATATTAACGGAGGGCTTAAGTTGTGCCGTTTCCGCCGTGTGAACGTCGTCGTACTCTGTTGGGGGCAGTCCTACACGGAAACCGGCTGTTGGAGAGTCTTCTTCTTCGCTTTCTTCAAATTTTACGGAGCTGTAATAGTTTATTATTTCCTGTCTCCAATTTAGCATGTCGGCGATAGGTTCGTAATTTTGAAAAGTCACCTCTATTCTTGTTTCGGGAGGTGTGAACTCTGTCGCTAACAGTCCGGAAATCTTGTCCAGCGTGACCGTGTAAAAAATATTTTCTTCCGCTACCGGAACTGAAAAACTGGAGAAAACCTCCGTTATTATATAAGAGCTTGGAGTTGAAGGACCGGGAAGAAGCCCGGAGGCCCTGCTGATTTGTACACGCTGGATTCCTTCCGGTTCGGGAAAAGGTTCGGCCGGCATGTCGGAAAGGGCCTTTGTCATTACCGATCTAAATGCCGGGGCCGCGATGGTGTACCCGGTTGCGTTTGGTTGCATACCCCTTCCGTCCGTATTGCCCCCCCAAACACCTGTTACTATCGTGGGAGTATAGCCAATGGCCCATCCGTCACCGGACTGGACTCTTGTTGTTGAGCCTTGCTTTGTCTCTTTTGTGCTCGTTCCCGTTTTGACCGCGTTTATTTTGTTGTCTATGAAAAGGGAAGGGCCCAGACTGACCTCTCTGTCTGAAAGAATATCATTTATGAGAAAGGCAATCTGAGGGTCCAAAACTTCTTTAGGGGTTTGAGGTTCCCATTCTTCGAGGATGTCTCCGTTTGCGTTTTCAATTCTCAATATGCCTGTTAGTTCCGGGCGCCTGCCGTTGTTCGCGAATACGGCGAAAGCCGTGACCATTTCTTTCAATGAGACTTCTCCCGCTCCTAGAGCCAGCGGATATCCGTAATGATGACTTTTGTTCAAGCTTGTTATCCCCATTTTTTCCGAAAGGTCTATTATAGGATCTTGTTCACCGGCAAGAAAATAGGCTTTTACTGCCGGGATGTTTCTGGAGAATCCAAGAGCTTCTCTTATTGTTATTTGTCCCATCCAGGTCCCGTCGAAGTTTCGGGGCTCATTTGGTCCGACTTTTGTCGGGACATCGTAAATGATGCTTCCGGGCGCGTATCCGTTATAAAAGGCTTGCGCGTAAACTATCGGCTTGAAAGAAGATCCCGGCTGTCGAGGACGGGTGACCACATTTACTTTTCCTTGTATTTCTTCGTCAAAATAATTTCTGGATCCCACCATCACCAGAATCTCACCCGTCTTTGCGTTTATTGTAAATATGGCCAAGTTATTCGCTCCATATGCAAGGTTGGCTTCACCTCTTTCTTTTGCGACTTGTTCGGCATGGCTCTGAAGCTCTCCGTCTATGGTCGTGAAAACTTTAAGGCCGCCGCCTTCCACCATGTCTTTTCCGTATTTGTCTTCCAAAAGCTGTTTTATGTGAAGTACGAAGTGAGGATGTTTTATAGACTCTCTGTATTCGTTAAATTCTATGTTTTGTATTTCATTCAGGGCTGCTTGTCTTTCTTCCATTGTAACCACTCCCGTTTCGTACAATCTTCTAAGGACCAAATCACTTCTTCCTGCGATATAAACCTTTCTTCCATCTGTTATTTCAACATGTTGCCCGATCAGGCCTCTGACGTATTCATCCGTTCTCAAGTCGAATTCTGTTTCTATGTTGCGCCGCTTTGCTTCTTCCGGCGTGAATTCTTTGAGAAGGTGTGAGAACCTGTTGTTTCCGTATGGATTGTGTCTGCTTGGGGCTTGCGGTAGGGAAGCAAGGATAGCGCTTTCGCCCAAAGTCAGATCTGTCGCGTCCTTCCCGAAATATATTTCCGCGGCTTTTTGGATTCCGTACGCGTTGTTTCCGTAGGGAATTCGATTGAGGTAGAGTTCCAAAATCTTGTCTTTTTCAAAAGCTCTTTCCAATCTGAGGGCTAAAATCAATTCTTTTGCCTTGCGCGTGTAGGTCCTTTCCGAGGAAAGGAAAGTGTTTTTGATATATTGTTGGGTTATGGTTGATCCTCCCCGCGGGGTTCCTATGCCGAAGACTTCATACATTGCCACTTTCCCGAGGGCTTTTACGTCAAATCCTTTGTGTTCCCAGAAGCTGTCATCTTCAATAGCTATCGTTGCGTTTATTAGATGGTGAGAAACTTTTCCCAGGGGAACCTGCTCCCGATTTTCTTCTCCGTGGATCGTATAAAGCAATGTGCCGTTCCGATCAAAAATTTGCGTGGATTGCGCGGGAGAAAGTGTTTCAAGGTCTCCTATGTTTGGCAGATCTGCTGAAAGGATGGCTATTGTGGAAGCGACCCCTATTAGTGCAAGCGCGAAAACGCCGATTATCAGCGTGATCGCCCAAAAAAGTATTCTCTTTCCCAGTCCTGTGTGTTTGCGTGGTAAAAATCTTTTCATGCAGGGGGATATTACTTAAAAATTCAGAATCGGTAAAGGGAGGCTTATATATTTTGGTTCTTTTTGGAGTGTATCGCAAGAGAGCAGAGCTTCGCTATATTTTCCAGAAAGGTGGTTTCTATGAATCGGAACTTTGCGGGATCTGTTGCGTACAGGCTTATTGAACCTAAAAACTTTTCGTTTATATATAAAGGCAAAAGGATCATAACTTTGAAACGATGGTCTTTTAAAAGCTGTGTTCCCTGGTGTTTTGTGTGGCTGTCGATGTTGTCTATGATAAGGCTTCGGCGTTTTTTGAATGCTTCTTCCGCTATGCTGTTTTTGTATTTGATTTTGCCTTTAGTTCCCCAGTTTTTGGTTACGCCAAAGCAATATCTAAGCTTCAGGCTGTTTTTGCCGTCATAGTCGCGCAAGACAACGCCGTCACATTTTGTGAGCATGGACATCGCGCTTACTATGAGTCTTTCCATCCCTTCCAGGGTTTCTGTTGACGTTGCGGCATCCGATATTTCGCAAAAATAATCCAGATGTCTTTTTTGAAGCCCCAATTCCTTGTACGCGTCTTGTATCGCTTCGAATCTTTTTTGTAGTTCGTCCCCGTCACGTTTTTGTTGGGTGATGTCTTGATAGCTGAGAAGATATCCAACGAAATTTTTATCGTCATCCACGACTTTTGTTACGGAGGCGGAAACGTCGATTTTTGAGCCGCTTTTTCTTAGTCTCTTGGTTTCTATGTTGAGGATGTGTCCCCTTTTTTCCACTTCATCAATCAGATATTTGTTACTTTTTCTTTCGTTTGGAGGAATTATTATGTCTATGCATTTGTTAAAAACTTCACTTTCCTTATAGCCGAAAAGAATTTTCGCGCCGCTGTTCCAAAGCGTTATCTTCCTGTCTTTGTCCAAGATCACGAATGCTTTGTCCGTGTGTTGAAGGATCTTTCTGGTTAAAGTTTCTTGTTTAATAAGTTTTTTAATGTTTGTCAGATTGATGAAGATTCCGATGGTTCCTCCGGTTTTTGTGGGAGCTCCACTTACGAGGACCGGAATTTTTTTGCCGCTTTTGGAAACCATTGTTGCTTCGTATTGAGAAGGAACTCCTCTCGAACGTAGCTTATGATGTCTCTTGATCACCTTTTTACTCTCTTCATCAAAGCAAAAATCCGCGGGTTGGCCGATGCATTCTTTTAACGAGTACCCGGAAGTTTTTTCGTAAACCGGATTTACGTAAAGAGTTCTGTGATTTTCGTCGCCGAACCATAGACATTCATTCATTGCATCGGCTATTCCGATGGAGAGACTGGCTTTATCCAACAAATCCGGATCTAGCGGAGTTGGCGAAACTATTTTCGCGTGTTCACGCGTTGTCATAACGAACGGTTAAGTGCCCACTTTGATATTGCAACAAGTGGCAGCTATTTGTCAATAGAAAGAATTTTTCTCTAACTTCTGAGAAATCGGAGGCGTGGATTTGACATTTTGTATTGACATGTTGTGGCGGGTGGGTGTAGTTTCGCTTTCCTGCAATTATTTTGTCTAATAAGGTCAACAATATGGAGAGAATGGGATCCCAGGAGGACCTTGAAAAGAAGAAAGAAGAGGAAATACAAAGGTTGTTGGAGGAGGGGCGTGTTTTAAGGAATTCTTCCGGCGCGAATTTGACGGAAGGGACTTTGAGTGTGAACAACATCAAGATGGGAGACGGATGCCGACAAAACTGTATTCACTGCGGGGCTTATAATAAGGAGGGTGATAAGTGGGACTTGGTAGCCAATGCCGTTACTTACGAAAGAATAAAGGAGGTTTTGCTGCAGGAATTTTTGGTGGAGGTTCCTCAAGGAGAAGAGAATGTGGAAGGAGTGACCAAGTATGTAAAGAAAAGATTAATAGATCTGTTTGCCAATTATGTAACTACCGACATTAATCAAGAGCCCTTGGATTCCGATGCTTTTTTGCATTTTGCGAAGCTGGTGAAGAAACTAAGCGGAGGGGCTTCCAGGGCGGTTTGTGTCAGTCATGGAGTTACGATGAAGGGAGAAAAGTCTTCTTCGGAGCAGATAAAAAGATTGAGAGAAATTGTAGAGTTTATGGGAGAGTATGATGTTTTTGTTTTGTCTATGGACTTTGCCAGACTGGGAGGAAAAATAGATTACAAAACAAATTTGGACTCCTACGTAACCACTCTTAATGAGCTTAAGCCAGCTATCGAAAAAGGCGTTCATGTTACAGTTTCAATTCAGGGAGATGACGAGAAAGATGGCCCTTATAATAGAGCCAGAGCTGTGAGCCTTTATGAGAATGTAAAAAAGAAATTGGAGCAGGATTTTGGTTGGGATCCGCGCTTGTTTAACAATATTGTTGTCAAAACCGAAAGAGCTTGGGTGAAAAAGGGAGGCGCAAGGCTTTTGCCTGGGGTTGATCCGGGCGGGCAGTGTCCTGTTATTCCGGACGAAGAATTTGTCTATAATCACTTGAAGTCTGCCACTATGGGTGGATTTTTGGACATGATCACCGGAGGGCTGTATATGCATCCGTATAATGCTCATAGGACGTACAATGATGTTTTGGAGATCAGCAGAAAGCTGTGTGGCAGAACCAAACGTCCAAGCAAATGTTCGTGGGAAGAGGTTGAATATGGATGTAGCTTGGAGGACTTGTCTTACTTCTTTACACGCGAAGGGAAACGACGATTATTGAGAGTAAGGCGGCAATGGGGGCGTTTGCGTCAGCCGGAACTCAAGAAAGA